>CALGGR010000032.1 GCA_937915755.1 uncultured Fretibacterium sp.
TTTCTTGGAGGCTTCGGCAGGCTTTTTTCCGCGCAGCTTGACCCTTCCGGCCTCGGAGTTCCGGCTGATGGCTACGACTCTGTAATTCCAGTAATGCTGTCGGGACTGCCTGATATTCTGCTCGCGGTTGTCGTGATTCTGGTCTTATCGGCTTCAATGTCAACGCTTTCGTCATTGGTTCTTGCTTCGAGTTCGACCTTGACGCTTGATTTATTAAAAGGCCATGTGATTAAAGAAATGGATGAGAAAAAACAGTTAAAGATCATGAGAATTTTAATCGTGATTTTCATAATCATTTCGGTAATTCTTGCCTTAATTCAATATAAGTCAAACGTAACTTTCATAGCTCAGTTAATGGGAGTTTCCTGGGGAGCATTAGCCGGAGCGTTCCTTGCGCCGTTCATGTACAGTCTTTACTGGAAAGGTGTTTCAAAATCGGCGTGCTGGGTGAATTTCATTTTTTCAAGTGTCGTGATGACCGCAAATATTTTTATCAGGGCTGAGTTTCCCGTTATGCTTCAGTCTCCGATTAATGCCGGAGCTTTCTGTATGCTTGCAGGATTCGTGATAGTCCCCGTAGTGAGCCTCATCACTCCGAAGCCGGATAGAAAGTTCGTCGACGATGCGTTCTCATGCTACACGAGGACTGTAACAGTCAGGCAGTCGCGCGCACTTGGTGATGACGAGTAAGGTAATTGACGTTCATACGCACACGTTCCCTGAGAAAATCGCGGCTCATGCTCTCGAAGTTCTGAGTCACAACAGCCACACTCGGCCATTCTCGGACGGAACAGTCAGGGGGCTTCGTGCGTCAATGTCAGAATCAGGCGTAACGCTCTCAGTGATACAGCCTGTTGCAACACGGCCGGAACAGGTCAGGAACATCAACGACACGGCCATGAAGATTAACGCGGGTGAGTCAGCCGGAATAATATCGTTCGGCGGGATTCACCCCGACTTTTCGGACTGGAATGCTGAACTTTCACGTATTCATGAGAATGGGATCATCGGCATAAAGATTCACCCGGTATATCAGGGAGTGCCTGTTGATGATGAGAGGTACGTCAGGATTCTTGCGAGGGCGGGGGAACTTGGGCTTATCGTGATGATACATGCAGGCTTTGACATTGGTTTCCCTGAGAATGACTACGCTTTGCCTGAGAGAATAGTGCGTGCCATCGACATGGCCGGCGGGAATGTCAGGGTAATTCTCGCTCACATGGGAGGCTGGCGTTGCTGGAATGACGCTGTGAGACTCTTCACCGGGCGTAAGAATGTGTATATTGATACGGCGTTCTCGCTCGGAAAATTTGTGCCGAATGGGGACGGGTATTACTCCGGCGGCGATGAGTGCATGATGCTCCGTGATGATGAGTTCGTAAAAATTGTGAGAGCGTTCGGGAGCGAGAGGGTGCTTTTCGGGACTGACTCTCCTTGGGCATCTCAAAGTGATTGCGTGAGGGCGGTAATGTCGCTTGAACTTTCTGATGATGAGAAGAAAAATATTCTATGCGGCAACGCGCTGAAATTTCTGGGAGCGTCAATCATAGATGATATTTGAAACGAATCTTTCAGGAGGCTGCGTATGAATTTAACGCGTTAATCTGCACAATCAACAGTAAATGCAAGCAATATAACTCCTTCTAAAATTTTACTGTACAGGAATTTTAAGGCTCTCTTGACAACACCCCCCCCCCTCTAAGGTAATAAGTCTTTGTAAATCACTTCTTAATGAAGGAGGTAATGGCGCATGATGATAACCTCGCTATTAAAGTTCGTGTGGAATTTCATCGTCTGGACAGTTCCGTTTTGGATGGCAGGCATCATATACTTACTTGGCGAATACAGGGCAGAACAAACGGGTGATGGCAATCATAAAGGATTATCGACCCTGTTTGCTGTGGTGTATTTCACGGCAGCGTTTTGCATGAGCTTTGTTATCAAGGGCGAGTTCACCTTTGTGCTTTCGGCTATAGGTCTTGCTGTTGTGTTTTTCGTTGTCTTGGCTAACATGACAGGAGAATAGGTAAGAAAAATGTTCGGCAAATCCAAAGTTTTCCAGCTGTACAACGCAAGTATAACTCCTGAAGCGGTCCGCCAAGCTATCATGGGCTTTCTGGAGGACGGCAAGGGGTTTGAAGAAGTATCAGCTACAAGAAATATACTCACAGGTATCTGCGGTATACAGGCAAAACTGAAATCATCAAAATTCACATTCAAGGAAGCACTTGGCTTGGAGTTGGGAGTCAGCGTAGAGATTTCCCAGATGAAGGACAACTCACTGAAGGTCTCTGTCGATGCTGGAGATACATCGGCTCACGATATGACGGTTACTGATGCTGCTATGACCGAAAATCCTGCTGTTATGCTCTTAGGATTAGGCGGAAGAGTGTTCGGCATCCGCAAAATGAGAGGAATCGCTGACGAAATTTTCGCCTTCACGCAGAGCTTCATAGCCACAAATATGCGTTCATGGTGAAAATCATGGCCACCGGCAATAGCTGGTAGTTTGCTCAGTCCTGGAAAGGGGCGGGGGCTGGGGAGTCTGCGAGGATTTGCATAAAGCCCGCGAATAGTTACAGAAATCGGCTGCTCAAAGGAATAAAGATGCACGTCTAGAACTCGAATACATGAACAAATACGGACGCTGATTCATCGAAGAAAACAAAGACGGCGGGGCTGAAAATGTCCCGCTGTTTTACGGAGGCTAAAACTTTAGGACAGGAAAAATTCTACTCCCACTTGCTGCCATACAGCTCACATAATCTAATTTCGATAATTCGGGGAAGGTGTTCAAGAAAAAAAGTTTAAGACTTGCGACAAAGGAGGTGAGAAACATGCTGCCTCCGATAATGATAGCAGGTTTTGCGCTGTTAGTTATGTTCTGGTCAGGCTTCGAGGTGAATTTCTACGTGGACGCAGATGGTTCACGCAGTTTCAGGATTACTTTCGGAAGCCGGAGTAAGCGGAGAATGATCTGACGTTGCCGAACATTGCCAGTCGCCACCTGTACATACTGAGCCGGGACACTATCAGGACGAGAATGCCCGGCCGTATTCATGGTTTCACTTGCAGATTTAACCAGCCGCCCATAATTCCCCGATACTGATATAATTCTTTAGAGGTGATTGAACGTGAACGCAGTACGAACACGACATACAGTGATAATTTACGGTGCAGGAATTGACGATGAGCCGCCGCTGACGGAGGACGAGATTCGCGGAATTGAGATTGCTGACCGAGAGATTGAAGAAGGGAAAGCTATTCCGTTTTCTGACGTATTCAAGGATTTGTAGGAAAAAAGCCGGAACTCACTGCAGAATCCCGGCTGTATTTTGTTTCATGTTACTTGCAGATACTATCGAGCCACGCAAAAAGCTCCTCAAGGTCATAATTCCCGTCATGAGGAACATTCCACACCGCCGCAACATCAGCGTCATACCCCGACTGCCTCAGCTTCAGCGCAAGAATCGCCGGAACAGCAAGCGACGTGTCCCTGTCCTTAACGCCGTGCCTGATCCGCCAATGCTTCGCGGTGTCAACGCCATCTTTGCCGATGAAGTTCATCGGGTTCATGACGTAGATTTTCTCAGCGTCAGCCATCGCCAGAGCTTCAGCCGTTGAGTTCTTGAACGCGTACTCCGTGAAATGCTTGTCGCCGAACTCGTTGTTCTCAAAACTTTTCATGTTCAGCGAGTCGAACGCGGGAGCAGCTTTCATTCTCGTAGCCCATACAGCATACTTCCCCAAGTCAGCAGCCGTAACCTTTCCGCCCTCAACCGTCAGCCAGTCAAGACCGAGTACATTCTCGCCCGCGTCAAGAGCCTTTTGCGCCGCCGAAACGTAAAGCCCCTCGATGTAGTCCCTGAATGTCCCGTTGCCGTTCTCATCGAGCGTGTAGCCCTCAAGTTTAAGGCTGTTGAGATAAGCGGGGAATGCTGCTTTGAGAGCGTCGGAGGCTTTCTTCATGTTATCGTCCATTTCGCGCGCCGGCCCTAAGTGGTAGGTGTTCACGCCGTTGAATATCCATTCATAGGGCATGTCGGCATTCTCAAGGTTAGTGATTGGGCAGTATACGGCCGATGCGAAGATGTCATCACGCTCATCATACGCTCCGACTTCCTTCAAGTACGGCTCATATTCCTTCGCGTTTCCTGTTGCGCCGAGCAATGACGACAACGCACCGCCCGCGCTGAGACCGTCTGAGATGATTTTCTCGGTGTCTCCTGCTGGAAGTTTGTCCTTGTTGTGCCTGACCCATCGGACAGCGGCCTTGTAGTCAACGATGAGGGCGGGGGCTTTTCCGTTTTCGAGAGTCCTTCCGCGAATCGCTGGGGCGACTACGACATAACCGCGTGAGAGTGCGTAGAGCGTAACGTTAGGGCCTCCGTGCCTGTTGTCGTTTGCGGGGACGAACTGTCGGCCGGGCATGTAGCCTCCGACTCCGTTGGGCATGAAGATTGGCGCGGTTTTTGCGGTGAAGCCGTTGATGCTCTGTCCGTTGAAGTATTCTTCTGGGACGTAGACATTGAGGCGGTTATATTCGGGTTCGGGGGAATTTGCCTCGTATGGAATGTCAATCCATGAGCGGAATGATACCAGCTTGTTGCCGACTAGCATTGTCTGACAGATGAAGTTGTTGGGAGGCATGACCTGAGAGTCGCGCATGTCTGGTGTGAAGCCCGGAATTTCGGCAGACCATGAACACGAGCATAACGCGATTACGAGGGCTGACGCGAGTAGAAACTTTGTACGCATATGTAACAGCTCCTTTTGTAATGGATAAAAATATTCTAGCACATACATGCAAGCACCATTGACACGGAACATTCATAATAATAGACTGCTTATCATGATATGCACGTTATCGCATTGAGGAAGTAATATTCATGAGGAACACAGAGAAAGACGCAACTGAAATGTTCGCAAAACGTGAGCTAATGCTTGAGACTGGATTCAGGATAAGGAACATGATACTCAAAGAACATATCACGGAGAAAGGAAAGGCATGGGCAGGATTATGCAGACGGCGTTGAGATTTTCGCTGAGAGGCTGATTTTGTTTGTTGACGGGATGGAGAAGATTTTGCAACTAGCCGCATAAAAAATTCCCCCTGCCTTGCGTGAGACAGGGGGATTTGCTCTCATTCGTTTTGAGGAACTTGGAGGATATTGACTCGTCCTATGCCTAAGTCGCGTCGAACGCTTGAGGCAATTTCACGGAACAAAGCTACCAGCGGCTTGTCAGCATAAGCACTGCCATACACAAAGAACGCAATTTGTCTTCCATCTGCCATTAACCAGTGGTAAGTTCCGCCATATGGTTCTCTTATGACCGAATATTTCGCGTAAATATCAGGGTGCCCCTCTTGTATTGTTTGTGCCTCTGCTAACTTCTCAAAAGGAATATGAACACCGAAAGGATTGCTATGGACGAAAGAGGCCGAGAATACACCAAATTTCGTTATCATGAAGCCACCACTGAAATTGCCCGGAATGAATTGCCCTGAATCTAGCGAGCAAAAGGGTGCAAGGTATGCTAGGAAAATTTCCTCGTCAAATATGTCTTCAGCACCTAGTTGCTTCTTGAAGTCAACATTCAGCCTGAAGTCAAAATTTGAGATGTAACCGCCATCATGCTCTGTCATCTGATTTTCCCTTGCAAAGTCTGATTCTCTGCAAATCGTCCTAATGCGCTCAAGATCAATCTTGTCATTTGCCACGTAAACATTCTCTTGTGTTGCGTCAGTCATTATTTCTTCGTTGCTAATTATGTTTTCCATAATTTAGCCTCCGTTCATACTAAATACTCTTGCACTGCTTCATACGAGTTTGTTCTTTCCCTCGAAGAATGCAAGGCTAGGCAATTATAGCAAATAGTTAAAATTAGTCAAGTGAGACAACAAAAACTTCCCCCCATCTTGAGACTGATAGGGGATACGTTCGAGCGTTATGTTGATAATCGGTTTACTGATTGTCGTTAAGGAGTTCTTCGAGTTCTACCAGAGCTTCCATAGTTTCCAAGAAGGTTTGTGCGACTTCATCTCCACCTTCGATAGCCCGGCGATACCATTTGCGAGCCTCCTCGTAATCCTGCCTAACTCCCTCACCAAACTGGTACGCCGAGCCTAGACAGCGTTGTGCGTCAGCATTCCCCTGTTCAGCGGCTTTACGATACCACCTGGCAGCCTCCGATTTATCCTGCCTGACTCCCTCACCGTTATCGTACATGCATCCCAGAAAGTATTGTGCCCTGGCTAGTCCTTGTTCAGCAGCTTTACGATACCATTCAACAGCCTTCACATCGTCCTCTGCAACGCCTCTGCCGGCATCATACATAACTCCCAAATTGCATTGAGCGTTAGCGTCTCCCTGTTCAGCGGCCTTACGATACAAGCTGGCAGCCATCGCATAATCCTGTTCAACGCCATACCCACGTTGATACATCTCGCCTAAATTTTTCTGGGCAAAAGCATTCCCTTGTTCAACGGCTTTGCGATACCATTCGACAGCTTGAACATAATCCCGCTCAATGCCTTGGCCAAAACGATACGTATTGCCTAAACGATTCTGAGCAAAAGCATTCCCCTGTTTGGCAGCTTTGAGATTCCATTCAAGAGCCTGCGCGTAATCTTTCTCAACACCATCACCGTTGAGATACATTTTGCCCAGCTTATTCTGCGCCTCAGCATTTCCCATTTCCGCAGCCCTGCGAATCACATCTGGGTCAGTTGTATTCTCATCAAAAGCCACAGACGGCAAAGCAGGTATAACAGGCACAAGACCATTAATCACATCAATCTTGCTGTTGATGAAGTCATCGTAAATCTCGCACAACGAAAGCGTTACACCCTCATCGAGTCTTACCTCCTCAATCAATCCGGCAATCATTGCGGGCTTGCTCTTCATCTTCCGCGCTATGTCAGGCAGAAAATGATAATCATCCATCATCGCAAGAATAATCCCCGCCATGAAATTGCCCCTGATTGTCTCAAGCTCAAGGTATATCCCTCCGGCCTCGTCCGCTGGAATTGCCACGACCTGCGCGAGATATTCCTTCAGCCCTATCTGCTCATCGCTCAATATTCCCTGAGACACAAGCCCCCGCCTCACGATATCGAGTTTCCTTCCATCGTTCAGAGTCCTTCGGTCAAGCTGGGAGATTACCTTGCAGATTTCAGCCAACGGACGGCCTGAGCTGTAAACGCCTTGAGAGATTTCCTCCATGAGCATGTGGAAATTGTCAACGCTCTCAATCTTCTCGTTCATTTTCGCGGCAAACGCCCCTAACATCTGCTTCAACTGAATGTGGTCCGCGTAAAGCTCGTTAATCTGCGTTCCAAGACTAAGGATAATCTCATGGTCGATAAGATTCCTGTTGTAGAGTTCAGAAATTGCCTCCGACATGTAAGCGTTAATCCTGTCATGATTACGCTGAATCTCGTCCCGTGTGGCCTTGTTCTTGCCCATTATCGTCCTGCACATTCGCTGAAACCAGTTCTGCGACTCAAGCTGTGCAACCTTGCTGTCATTGTCATTCATGAGAGCCGTCATTCCTGAGATTATCATGTTGAGCTTTCCTGATGACTGCTGTGCGAAGAAGTCCATATCTTCAACCGGTACTAACTGCATTTTATCGCCTCCTATATTGAATTATACAGTGCCTCAAGGTCTTTGTTGAGGCTCATGCTGACTTGCTTTGCATTCTCGTGGAACTGACGCTGACTCTTGACGCGATGCAGGAAACTTACGAAGTGTTCGGAGGAAGCCTGCATACTTCCAATCATGTCATGATATAGGCTTTCGAGGTTCTGATAATATTTCGCCTGAGACAAAATCCTTCTGTACTCTCCGCGTCCGAAGCAAGGGGCTATGATTTTGTTGACAGCCGAACCAACAACGAACGCTACAGGAATCGTAATCAGCGATGACATTCCTGCAGCCGTTATCATTGACGAGACTGGGATCATAATCCCCGCTGTTCCAGCCGAAGTTAGGCCAACATTCCCGCCGGATTTCAGAATCTCAATCAGATATTCGTCGTCCGAGAGCCTTCCGCTTTTCCAAGCCCTGTAAGACGCCAGAGCCTCCACAGTTACGCCTATAGCACAGCCGATCAGTCCGGCCTTAGCCATTAGCCCGGCGGTGCTTTTGAGGGTGTATGATGTTTGAACCTCACCGCGCTTTATGCTGTCTAAACGCTCGTCTCTGCTCCTTCTTATCGTCTCTGAATCTTGGAATGCCTCAGTGTCGTAGCCCATTCGCTGAACTTTTCCGGCTTTCTCAGCGTTAGTGATGACTTTGATGTCCTTTGAGGTATTGTGAAGGTCTGGAGCGTTGGAACTTGTGTAGGCTTTCATCTGGTACTCGGTGCTTTCTCCCGTCAGAATGTTCTGCTGTGTAACGTCGCTTCCCATTCTGTTGGAAACGTCTCCGGCATCGAAAGTGTCAAGTACATTCCTGAGGCCGCCTCTCTGTCCGGCCATGTAGTCCCATTCGTAACCCTTGCCCTGGATCGTTCGGGACAGCCATTCCTCGCTTGTTGACCCCTGCGATATGTATTCGAGCATTGAGGAAGGAGAGTCGAATATCCCGGACTTGCTGTAATTTCTCGACAGCCATCGCCAAAATTCAACATCATTAACGAGAGCGTTACTCTGTTTTGCCGACAATGCAAACGAAGAAAGCTCCCCGGCGTTTCGGAGCGCGGAGAGCCTGCTTGTTTCGTTCATCATCTGCAAGAAATCATCTTCTTGTCTGTTCATGGGTTAGTTCCTTATGCTTATCTCGCCGAGCCAGTAATACCCCCACGCCTTCGACTGCTGTGCGAGAACCGGCGTATCCTGTGCGTACCACTTGAATCCCGATTCTCTTACGAGCCTTTGAATCTTGCTGTAATTCCTGACGAAGATTCTTTTCGGGTTACGAACTTCCCCTGTATCGAGCTGAGTCCACATTGTCCCCGTCCAGATGTAAATCACTCTCGGACTTCCGCCCGACCATGCCGCAGGGACACCAAGCTCCGAAAGCACGGCCATGCGGTCAACGGTGCCTTTCCAGTTTCCAATGGACATGAACGCGGGATTGAATGTCCAGTCGGGAATGTAGGTCGAGTACTTTTTGCCCTGTGCCATCTGGTTGCGGGTAAAGCCTTTCTGCCTGACCTCCTGAATCTCAGCGTTCGGGAATTTCCGAAGCTCCGAAACTTGGACATCGCTTATCCATTTCGTTATCCCTGCCATTGACGGGACTATCGAGCCGACGACGTAATTTGTGGGGACGAGGTTAGGCCCTTCAGCCGTGCCGTACACCCACATTCCGTCAGAGTTCTTGTGAACAGGATAGCCGTCAAGCGTAATGTACCAGTCCTTAGGCATGTTGTACGGGCGGTAGACGTAGAAAGTCATTCCGGCATACGGAGACTGTGGCACTAACAGCGGCTCGGTGATGTAACGTTTTGCCTGTGCATTTGTTGACAGCACTAGAAGCGCGAGAATTGCCGTGAGAAATTTCTTCATCATCAATAATAGTCCCTCCCTAAGATAATCTGACCTACCCATTCATATCCCCACATGGCCGAATACTGAGCGAGGACGTGAGAGTCGTCGTCAGTCCAGCGGAGGCGGTTGGTCTTGTTTGTGCTGACGGTGAGGTCGTAGATTTCGCGTCTGAGAATGCTTCTTGCCGGAGAGTTCGGACTTTTCGAGGCGAGCTGTATCCAGTTCATGCCGTTCCAAGCGTAAACGACTTCGGGGAAATCTCCCTTCCACGCGACGGGTATCTTAGGTCGGTAAAGCACTCCCATTTTCGAGACGCTCTTCTGCCACTTTCCGACGGCCATGAAATTTGAGTTTTGCGTCCAGTCTGAGGCGTTCGGGTTCATGAGTTTGGGCGTGTAAAGCTCGGTGTACATTTCCGGCGGCATGTAGACGACTCTGTTTGACTTCAATTCGGGCTTTGCACCGGGATTCGCGGGAGGATCAACGACTCTGTTGCTTCCCAGAACAGGCGCGACCGATGAAATTTTCACGTTGTAAGGTTTCAGCCTCACCACATAGGGCAATACAGAGCCGACAACGTAGCCCGTCTTCGTGATTCCTGACTTCTCCGCGCTTCCGTAATGCCAAACTCCCCTCGCGTCCTTGTAGACCAAATAGCCGTCAAAGGTAACGTAGAAATCTTTTGGGAGATTTCCGGGCTTGTAGACGTAGAAATTCATCGAGTGATATGCGGGTTGGTTGACACGGATAGCTTTCTCCGCGCAGAACGCCTCAGCACTCATTAACGTAAACGCAAGAATTATTCCTGCAAGAATTTTCCTCATCATAATAATCACCTCGCTAATTCTGGTTTCCCTGACCGACCGGAGGAATCGGCCTGTCTGAAATCGTACCCGGATCGGGCGCGTACTGTCCAACGGGCGGCATGTACTCATTCTGTCGTCTTTGTGGCGCGGGCGGTTCGGGCTGCTCCTGTCTCACAGGCGGAACAGGGTTCGGGGTCTGCGGCCTTGTGGGCTGTGTCTGCTGACGTTGGGGCTGAGTCTGCGGCCTAACGTCCTGAGATGCCGGAGACTTTGGAGTCTGAGGCTGAGATTTCCGCGATTGCTTTGTGGGAGTCTTGCCCTGAGTTTTCGCAGCCGGCGTTGATTTCTTCTGCGACTGACGGACTACCCTGCTTGCCGGAACTGTTGCTGACTTCTTCGACGTTGTAGTCTTCGCGGGTGTGCTGACGGCCTTTTTGGGCTGCTCAGTCTGAGTCTGAGTAACTGGACGCTGAACGACCTTCTGTCCCGGCTCTGGAGGATTATAGAGGGGCTTGTCAGCGCGTAGAATCTTGTCCCTGTCGGCAATAATCTGATCGTTCTCAGGCTGGTACGTCGGGATCTCAAGCGTCGTCCTTTCCTCAGCAACGACACCTGCAGCATCAGGCGGCATATAAACAGGTGAATTTCCGTCCATCTCCGGGAGTTCTTCAGGTCTTGGCGGAACATAGACGGCTGGGTTCCACGAGTCTCCGTCGAGAGGCGAAGAACCAGGCTCAGGAGGAGTGTAAACCGGAACTTTTGGAACTTCCGGATCATTGGGGGCGTTAGGGAAGCGTGAGACATTCATCGGGACATTAGCAGTCTCAACAGGGTAGACCCTCGCCGGACGCTTAGGATCCCACAATGGAGTCTTCTCTGAGTCTTCCGGGTAGAAAACGACCCTCGACAATGGCTCAAATGCCGGATCAATCGTTACTGCCTTGCTGTAGAAATACTGTGCTTGATAGAATCCGCCGGTCTTCTCATGATATACGCCGTACCAGTACCAGGCGTTAGGATTGTTTCGTTCCTCCTGAATGGCCTTGAGCAAGTACGGCTTGGCCTGCTCATATCGTTCCTGCTGCATAAGCTCGATACCCTTCTGCAATGAAGTCTGCCTTACGGGTGCGGGCTTCTTCGGAGCAGCTTTCTTTGGAGCAGGAGTCTTTTTCGCTGGGGCTTTCTTCTTAGCCGGAGCTTTCTTCTTTGGTGCTGACTTCTTCGGAGCTGGAGTTTCTGGCTGAGTCTCCTGCTGTGTCTGAGGCTGTGCGGGGTACGGCGAGAATATTGCGCTGTCATCATCGGGTACAGCAACAGCGTAAGCACTCTCAGCAAAAATTACCGCGATTAAAACTGTCAATATAAACTTTCTACTCATTGGTATCACCTGCCTGTTATTCCTGTCTGTTTGACGACTAAATCCTTGAGGGTTACTGGTTCTTTCTTGTTGTCTTTTATGACTCTGACGATGGCGTTATCCTCGTAGACCTTTATGACTTTTACTTTTCCGACGACTTTCGGGAGGACTACAACGGGGTCTTCAGGGACGACTGTAACATAAGTGTCAGCCCTTATAACATCAAGAACTTCGCCGACCTTCACGCCGTCAAGCGAGCCGTTTGCGAATTTCCCGAGCGATATTATGTAGTCGCGCCTCTTGCGTGTTGCCGTTGCAGTTGGTGCGAGTATCCTTCCTATCGTTATGTACTTGTCGGAGAAATTATCACGTCCCGCAAATGCCGCGCTTGGCTCATTGCTTCGTATGACGTTGCGGATCTGGTCGAGGGACTCTCTTTCTGCTTGGGCGATTGCGTTCTTTATGGACTGCCAGTAAGCCGTACCCTTGAACTGCTGCCACGTTGGACGGCTCATTTTCTGCCCCGTGTACTTCGAGTTAGTGAGGCCGAAGAGGTCAAGCCCATTCTCGAACGGTATCCCCAATCCAGCAACAGCCGCGTCGAACCAGAATATATCCTCGTCAGAATCAAGCGTGAACCTTGCGCTCTTCCCGCGAACATTGCGGACTGCAATCTCCTTTACCTTTGCGCGGTCGAAAACTCGAATCCTGACGAGCACCCTTCCAGTTGTTGATGTTCCGACGACGTGCTTGTCCTTCATCACAGCCGAATATAGCTCCAACTGAACGGCCATGTCATCACCCCTTCTTGAGCCTGAAAGCCATCGGTTCATCGCGGCCTCGTCAAGAACTCTTGCCTCAATCAGCGGCGAGGTCTTATAGAGCGACTCGAGATACTCGGACATCTTTTCCTCGAGGACGTTGTAGGGGTAATACTTGCTCTCCCAGACTTCAAGCTCGGTCGAGTTTATGGTCGGGAAGATTACGACTGATATTCTCCTCTGCTGTTCGGCATCAGCTACTCCGAACGTCATCAAAAGCAGCGCAACGCAAAGAAATCTCCTCATCATTCCTCTATCAACCCCGCAAATTTCTTGACATAAGGCTTAACGCTTCCGTACCATTCTCCGAACTGCTTGGCCCATAAAAGCCTCGTGAGCGTGTAAAACTCGTTCCCGCTCGTTCCGCCTATTGTGTCATCTTTCATGGCCTCGTCGAATACCGCCGTCGGTATTATTATGACCATGTCGCCCCTGTGCCTCGATGTCTGCATTCTTGGATTACAGCCGAAAGCCGTAAGACCTTCCTCCTCGTTGACGTAGAAAGTTACCCTGTAAGGAACGTCGCCGAGAGTTCCAGTGTTGAAGTCCATTCGCCTTTTTCTCGTGAAGCCTGCCTCCTGAAGCTCCTTCTCGCTGTCATCATGATAGCTTACATCGACATCGCCGAGAATGTAACAGTGCCGTATGTACGCTGTGAGTTTGTGCCCTAACCTCATAAGTTCGGGGTCATGTATTGAGAGTTTCTTGACGGGAGCTTTCATGACTGTAACATTGGGATTGAGGTTCACAGGTTTTTCGCCGGCAGTCCAGAAGTAATCAGCAGTCTTCGTTCCGTCAGCACCGCAGTACGAGAATCCCAGAAGCATGGCCGCAGCTGTAACCCGGATTGTATTGTGCCATCGTTCCGGGTTTGCTTTCTTGAGGGCATCGACGACTCCGAGCTTGAAGAGTCCGTCTGTCGAGCGCATTTGAAGGCTCGTGATTTTGAGATTTTCCTCCGTTAGATTTTCGGCTTCCATCTGATTTGCCGGAAAGAACGGCCTGAAGTATCCCGTGTTCCTGTCGCCCTCCGAACAGTCAGCAATCCAAAGCGACGAACGTTTCTCATCAGTCATCATCGCAAAGTCTGCCTTATTGGTGGCAAGTTCAGGGCGGTGAATGGCTTTTTCGAGGTCGAGTACCATCTTGAAGTATTTGACCTTGAAGTTAGCCCGCGCAAAATATTCGGTGAGTATTTTGGTGATTGCGGGTTCAAAGTCGCTTACGTTGTAGGTGATATTCTCGCCTGGCTTCTTTCCGTTTATGGAGAGCGTGCGGGAACGTTTTTCGACCCACGCTAGGTGAATGAGCTTGCGGGAATTTTTGGTTTTGTTGAGGATTGAGAGTCTGGGAGTTTTGCCCCTTGTCCAGATTTGGAGCGCAAGGTTTGAATCAATGTCGCATGAACTGATAATTTTTCCCTGTTCTTCCATTGGTAAAATTCTCCTCATTATTAAGATTTGTTTATCGATGATTATATCGCAATCAAATTTAGTTGAAATTGTGTATTGTCATTAACTCCATAAATTTTGTAAAATCTCTGTGTAAAATCAGCATATAAAAATTTCAGAAGGGAGCGCATAATCAATGAAAGCCAAAACAGTTTCGTCATTACTTCTCGTGATGTTGTTATGTTCAGTTGCGGGGGCAGCGTCTTTACCTTCAATAACAATGCTCTCAACAAAGACATGCCCGGCGTGTGAGGAGATGTCAAAAGTCCTGAAGGATATTAACGCGAAGTACAGCGGGAAAATCTCGACGGCTCACATCTACCTCGAGGACAACCCCGACATCGCAAAGAAGTATAACGTCCGTTATGTTCCCATGCTGATATTCAGGGACGCTTCTGGAAAAGAGAAGGCAAGGGAAGTCGGATACAAGTCGCTCAATGAGGTAATTGCGATATTCAGCAAAGCAGGAATCAAGATATAATCGCCGCAATAAGCCAGCTTCCGCATTAAAATCTCCTTAGATTTCCGGGATTGTCTCAAAATTTGGGGCAGTCCCGGTTTTCATGAAGCTCGCAAGGATACTCGCGACTTAGCTTTATCCTGTATAATTCAATCAACAGTTAGGAGTTCTGTATAAAAACGGATAACATGCTCAACGGTCTTAGAGCCGTTTTTAGGTTCGACAAGTCTCCTTTGCGCTGGCCGTATAAAAATTGTCAAAGCAGGAGAGGGGCGACGGAGCAGAAGGCAAGCAACGTAAGCGGGCATACCGTATAGAGGCTAAAGTAAACCAGCCCTGGCGAATAAGGGTATTCTGAGGTGGAAATATCAAGCTCAGACGTTCAGGCCGTGTACCAAACTTCACTAAAAGCTCTCGACTTCCGTCGTGAGTCGTTTACCTCCATCAATATACAAAGCTCAGTGTCCATGATATTGCCGATTGCCGCGTCGATGAGCATGGACCATGCATTCGCCCCGCGTCATTCTTCAGACATTCGCCGAGAACCGAACACATGAGCGCGCCCCATTGCTCGCCCTGTAGTTCGAGCTTTGCGGGTAATTTGCGAAGAAGTGTTCCTGATCCATTACGACAAACAGGACGTTGTACCTTTTCGCCATGTCTGACGAATTATTCTCTCCGCAGCCTGAGTTAATGGAGAGAAGCCCCACCGCAATCCCAGCCGCTGTAATCATGTGTGCTGTCTTTATGCTCATGTTATGCCTTTCCTCCTTGCAAAAAGTCGTGATATTATAAGCCACACTCAGAAAATCAACAGGAGGCGCAATAATTCATGAAGTTCAAGATGATTCACGAGAATTACAATGTTCAGGACATCAACCGCTCGCTTGAGTTCTACGGCAAGGCACTCGGTCTCAAGGAACGACGACGCAAAGCAGCACCCGACGGCTCATATATGATTGTGTACATCGGAAATGATGAGGCGGACTTCGAGCTGGAATTGACATGGCTCGCAGACCACCCGCAGAAATACGACATCGGCGAGGAGGAGTTTCACCTCGCTTTCAGGGCTGACGACTTCGAGGCCGCACACAAACTCCACGAGGAGATGGGCTGTATATGCTTCGAGAATCCGGCAATGGGGATATACTTCATTCAGGACCCCGACGGCTATTGGCTTGAAATTCTCCCATAAGTGCAAATAAAGAAAACCCCTCCGGAATTAACCAGAGGGATCATTGTTATCTAATGGTGCGGAGGGGGAGAATCGAACTCCCACGGCACTTAATTGGCCACAAGATCCTTAGTCTTGCGCGTCTACCAATTCCGCCACCCCCGCACTGAAAGGGTGAGGCATGACAGAGAGAAATTATACTCCCTTTTCTCCCTGTGTCAAATCCATTTTTATCTTGCCCTCAAAAAGCTGAGCACCTTGCTCCTGAACTGCTTGTAGTACGGCTTTTCCATCATCACTCTTCTCCCAGTTGTGTCAAAGCGCGGGGCATGGCGTACATTTCTTCGCTTCAATTTGGATGCGTGGGTAGAGAAACATCCGTTGGTTGCAGTTACATAAGATATTTTGCGTGTTCAGGATCGCAAGCAGGTTTCACGGATGCTGACTGATATGCATCACACCAAAATTGTAGGAACAGCAACATACAAGTCTCCGGAATTTGGCTGGTTGGGTGAAGAAAAAGAAGCCGTTCTGATCCGTCTGGGCAATGATGCTTCACTGAGTAGTGAGGCGTTGAGAGAAGTTGCTGACTCTTTTGCTTTAATAGATGAAGAATATCAAGGCGAGTCTGTCGCATTCATGGTGGGGAACGGAGAGAAATAATACAGCTTCGAAGTTGCAGGAATCGCGGATGAAAAAGTGGAAGTGCTTTGGCTGTATACAATAGGCGGCGATGATCAAGTGCGCAATTATTTTGAGCCGGAGCTTATTTCCTTTCATCTGGAATGAAAGCGCAGAAAACAACAAAGCCGGGAGAAACGTCAAGCATTTCCTTCAGCTATTTATGTTCGTCGCTTCAGAGCTCTCATTATTCCACAGGATAGAACTTACCGAAAGTCTGCCCTGCCGGAACAAAATCCGGTGGTTCTATCTCTTCTGACCTTGAAGGGATATTCTCCTCAATTCGCCAAGACCAATCATCTTTTTTAGCGACGAGGATGAATTTTTTGTAGAGCTGGTCTCCCAAGTAGAACACTCTGCAATACAGGTGAGACTCGTCGAAGCCGTGAAGCTGGTTGTATAGTTCATTCTGCTCGACATAGTACATAGCGACGTTCTTGAAAGTCTTTCCTCTCATGCTCTTAGGGACACGCAGAACCATATCGTATGCTTCAGCCATCAGCATGAAATGGTCAGCTCTCTCGATCCAGCTTCGGACACTGTTTTCTCGTACGGACTCATGCTTCATTGTGCAGACAGAGTACCATGCAGCCTGTCCGTCTTTGAAGTAGTAATGTGTTTCATTACGGTCAAATGGCGGGGACTGCGTTTCGACTTCGGGGTTTGGCTCAGCTACAGCAGTGTAGAGCATGAATCTGTAGTTGCAGTGAGTATTGACGATTTCCTTCATTTTGCCTTTGAACGTGAACCCTCCTTCGACTAAAGTCGAAGGCTTCCAGCTGTCTTAATAGGCCGGAC
>CALGGR010000033.1 GCA_937915755.1 uncultured Fretibacterium sp.
ACGAGATAAGCTAGTGACTGGAGTTCAGACGTGTGCTCTTCCGATCTACAGTTCAGGGCTTTGTTCAATGATTACTGGAAACGCGGGCAAATTCCTTTAGATGTCATTAAAGATTACAACTGGGATAACTTTAACCCTGATGATCCTATTACTTGGCCGGACGTTCCCGAAAAGAAGCAAGCTATTGACTATCTCAATACTATTCAGGGAGCTAAAGAAGACAATTATTACTCGATTGCTGCACAGCAAAGACTTAATGAGTTAAAACAGTCCTTACCTGAAAAATATAAACTCTCGGAAGCTGCTAATCTCGCTGTTCAATCTTTGCAGCGTAATTCTCAACAGCAAAAGGAACAGGTTCAAGAACAAGTACAGGTACAAGAAACTACACAGCAGGAAGTTATACCGCAGGAACGTGATACATCCAATAGAGACCTTATGCCTCCGCAGGCTCGCATTAATCTCGCTCTTGATGAACAGAATTGGCGCAATACTGTCGATAACATCCTCAATGACGATAGCGTTACTGTCAAAAGCAACAAAAATATTCCTGTTATGCATACTCCCCTTGTCTTCACTCTCGTAGGGGCTAAACATCTCCCCCTCAGAATGCGTAACGGGAAACTTAAGCAGATTTTACGCGACCACCCGGGCATGACTCCCGATATTCTAAAAAGTATCGTCGGAAAACTCGCTGACCCGGTCGCTATCTTTCAGTCTAAATCTGAAAATGGACACCCAGCCGTCGTCGCTCTCTTGGATATTAATGACCCTAACGGTGCTCCTATTAATGCCGTACTGCACTTAGATTACAAAGGCAATATCAATAAACTTGCTACCTATTTCGGCAAAGATAACTCAAAGGATGGCAGCCCTAATAATCAATTCTTTGCTAATGAAGTCGATAATGACAGACTGCTTTATATTAACCGCGATAAGGCTAAACAGTGGGCGGCTCATACTGGCGTTCAGTTAATCGAGGACGGAGTCGCTACTAATGCCAGAACTGAACAAGACCTACTTAACCTCTGGCATGACCAGAATAACGAACAGAAGGGATATTACAAACTTGATGAAAACGGTAACCCTTTAGCTCGTACCTATTTCGCTAAGGGGAAGGCCGTTATTGAAATCCTCAATGCCACTAAAGGCGCGGGGAATATCTCTACTCACATTCACGAAATCGGACACGTCCTTTTTGACATGATGCCTAATCTGGCTCAACAGGGCAGTATCCAAATGGAACAGGATTTTCAAACTATCCTAGACCATGCAGGCGTTACTCGTGATGAATGGAACGCGGATACTAATTCACAAAAAGGCGGTGCTAGAGAAAAAGCTCATGAATGGTTCGCTAATGCCTTTGAAGTCTACTTGTCTGAAGGTAAAGCCCCCACTAAAGGACTTAAGGCCGTCTTTGACCGTATCAGAAATTGGCTGCTCGATATTTACAGCGACATCAATAATCAGCTCGGTATTCAGCTTGATGATGATGTAAGACAGGTCTTTGACAGACTACTCACCATGCAGGGCGATGAAAGTAACGTTGCTGATTACGTTCAGCAGGAAGTGAGAGTTCAGCAGCAAATCAGAGAATACAAAAAAATGCTCGCGGCTGAAAAAGAACAGCAGGAAAAAGAATATCAGGAGTATCTTGCTAATGAAGATGAACGCGAATTTAAGCACCAGAAACAGCAGGACTTCTTACAGCAGGTTCACCAATCCGAACCTGATTTAGCACAGCACTATGATGATACTTTCAGGCTCGCTCAGGAGATGGGCATTGATACTTATCACCTTGACCCGGAAGCTCTTAGTGATGTCGTCGGCTATATACAGGCTCAAGAAGAATATAACGCTAAAACTGCCGGTCGCAAAAAATTCGGCAAAAATAAACAGGTTGACGCGGTTTATAAAGCTATTCGAGATTTAGGCTTCATTTCAGGGGATGACGCTAAACGCATTCTTGGTGAGGATAAAGCTAAACAAATTGCTAAACGCTGGACTAGATTATGGAGCGGGAAAACTCACGGCAAAGGTCAGCCTTTACAGTTCCTTGCTGACAAACTCGCATCTATGTTCCCTACGGATTTTGCTCCGGACATCGATAATTCTACGGGTGAAGTTACTGCTTCAAGCCTTCAGAAATTCACTGAGTGGCTCGAATATGCCCAAAGAACTTATAAACTCTTTGAGGACGTTCAACCTTCTATTCAAGTTAATGAGGATACCCTGGACGCTCTACTTGCCGCTTTCGGCTCTAAGGGCACTATCGATTACCTAAAAGACCGTAAAGACTTCCTGTTGTCCAGAACAAGCGAAAATCACGAGGCTGAAATTGCCGACATTGACAGGTATCTTCAAGACTTGCAGACTAAACCAGTTAAAAAAGCTCCAAAGAAAAAGAAGAAAAATATTACTACAGTCGATTTACGACAGGCTGCTAAAAAAGGTTATTCTTTAGGCCGTGAAGTTGAACGCACCGTTCAGGATACTAGACACAAAATTGCTGATACCATTTCCAGAGAGAATTTCAAAGCAAGAATTTCAGCTCTCAAAGATAAACAGGCAGAACGTATCGGAGAAATCAGAGAACAAGCTAAACTAAAAGCTCAGGAATTACGCGAGGCTCAGGGGGAAGTTAGACGCTCCAACCGCAGAATTAATATGCTACAACAACGCATTAATACTCTGCAAAACTTCCTGACTACCCGCTCGCAGAAACAGCAAATCAGCAAATGGGTCAACGGCATTACACGCATGGCTAAAGGCAAAAGTATCTCTTATGCTAGACTTCAGGATATTCAACAACTCCTTGACGGCTATAACCTCAAACGGCAGGGCATTTCTAAACGTAATGCTATTCGCGAGTTCCTCGACCTGAAACAACTTCCTGACACTGACGCGGATTTTGAACAGCAAGCCGCTGATGCTGGCATTACTCAGCAGGACGTTGAACAGTTCCTCGATAAAGTTCATATTGAAGATATGAGCCTTGATGATGTCCATAGCCTATTCGAACACGTCAAATCCATTTACAGACAGGGCAGAGAAGAATTTATTCAGTGGCAGCTACAACGCGAACAACGCAGAACTGAACTGCATAAACAAATGGCGGATACTCTCATTGCTACCACTAAAACACCTGAAACACGAGTAATAAAAGACAAAGAAGACATAAAAAGACGCTTTGCTTGGGGCATGGAAAACGCTCGCAGATATTGGGACGCTGTGCAAACTCCGGGTCGCTTCCTTGAAGGGTTAGGCGAATCCTTTAGACGTATCCTTGATGACGGCTTCACTCAACGCCGCGGGGAGGCTTACAGCCATATTCACGACAGACATAGTTATATGCTTCAACAGCTTCAACAGCTCGGCGTGCGCTTTCAGAATTTATCTGACAATGCTATCACTCTTGACGGACAGACTTATTCATTCAGCAACGTTATGGCTATCTATGCTGGCATGAAAAATCCTAAATCTGCCGCCGCTATCCTTTGGGGCAATTTCGTTAATAATAATGCTGACCGCAATAAACCTTACGCCACTATGCAGGAGGGCTTGAATGCCATCAATAAAATTATTGAGTTCATTAATCTGCCGGAAAACCAGAAATACAAACAGGTCGCTGACCTTATCATGCAGGACTTTGACTCCAATTTTGACAGAATTAATGACGCTCATATCAGAGACTTCAATTCTGGCATGAACAAAGAAGATAATTACACTCCAATGTTCAGGCTCAGACATCAAAGCAATCAAGGTCTTATTGACGCGGAAACTGAACAATTAGGCTTAGACGGCAATGCTCAACAACTACTAAAGAAAGTAGCGGATAATTTCACCATTTCAAGAGAGAATATTAACCCTGATATGCAACAACCTATTGACCTCAATTTATGGGGCAATTGGAGTAATGCTGTCGTTCAGCAGGAATTTTCCGCTGCTCTCGGCGGGTATGCTTCTGATGTCGTTAGTGCTTTACTGCTCAGAGGCGATAACGGCTCCGTTCAGGAATTGATTAAACAAAGGCTCGGTGCTCCGGATTGGGACACTCTACGATCCATCTTCAATAACAGCATTAATGATAATGACTTCCTCGAACAGAATGCTATTGACGGCATTACTAAAAACCTCGTAAAGTCCCGCAGTATCGTTTATGTTGCTGGCAGATTAAGTACCGCTTTAGCTCAGATGTCCAGCTATCCTTTGGCTTTGCGTTACGCTATTCGCGGCGGGCATATCTTCAGGTCTCTATTCAAAGGTATTGATATGGCCGCTAATGGCAGATGGCACGAGTTCCTCGAAAATGTATATCAGAAATCTCCGGAGCTTCGCTATACCTATTCTGATCCTATCGATAAATCAGTTCAGCAGGGGTTATGGAATAACAGGCTCAACATCAAGAACAACACTGCCAGAAAAGCTATTAACGCCTACAAACAAGCCATTGAATGGGGATATAAAGGCGTTCAGATACTCGACAACTGGACTAAATCTATGGTCTTTGATGCCGTCTATAACTCCGAAATTGAACAGGGTAAATCTGAACAGGACGCTATCAGGCTTGCTAACAGAGCTGTACATGATACTCAGCCTGCCTCTACTCTCCGTGAAATGCCGCGTATCAACAGCCAGTCTCAAGGGGTTATGAAGTTAATCTTTACTCAGTTCATGGGCGCGCTCGCTCCTATATTCAATATGGCCGTCGTCGATACTGCCAGAAATCTCGCGTCTAAGTCTTGGAACGGCGTTGGGGCTACTGTCGTCAATATGATTGGGGTCGCATTATCCATCTACTTCGCAGGCGCGGTTAAAGATTTCTTCAACGGAAAATTACCTACTCATGAAGAATTACCTGACGGCTCGCAAGATGATTGGCCTCATTGGTTCGGCAGTACTCTCATTGATAATCTAATCTCCACTGTACCTATCCTCAACAGATTTTACGAAGCTGGCATGGTCGGCTTGGGCAAAAGATACAGATTTGAAGATAGATTAACTGAACCTTTCTCTGCTCTCGGTAAAGCTATCAATTACAAGTTCAACACCAAATTTGAAGGGCAGTACAATCAAAAGGCTCTGGAGCAGGCAGTCAAAGGGTTTGCTTTGCTCGGTATCCCCCTCCCCTTTTATGCGGAAGAGCTTACCGTTCGTGGTACCGGCAGGAAGGGCAAAGTCAATCTTTTTCCCGTCAAGGGCGGTAATCGTAAGCTTTTCGCCCAGGGCAGCCTGCACAAAGGTGACGGGCACGGCGCAGTACAAGTCCTGGCCGTCCCGCTCGAAGTATTCGTGCTGCTCCACATGGATAAGGACCACCAGGTCGCCTGCAGGGCCGCCGTTTGCGCCGGCATCTCCCTGATGGGGAATGACTATGCGCTTTCCGTCGTCCACACCGGCGGGAATATTCAGCGTCATGCGCTTGCTTTTCTGCTCCACGCCGCTACCGTGGCAGCTGGTACAGGGCCTGTCGATGACGGAGCCCTTGCCCGCGCATTTGGGACAGGTCTGCTGCACGGC
>CALGGR010000034.1 GCA_937915755.1 uncultured Fretibacterium sp.
CTGTGAATTTTGAGTGAAAGCAGCATAAGCCTTCTGGTAAGCGTCAGCCTGATTGTCGCCGGTAGAGACGAGAGCGTTATCCGAAATCCATTCGTTGCCTTCGTCGGAGTACTCGGAGCGAGTAGAGACGACGCAGTTACCGTCCTCGTCGAACTGGTCGAAGAAATCTCTGTGAGCCTTGACGAGGACCCAATCCGGCCTGACGTGAGTCTGAACAGCGAGGTTTCTGTTGAGGAAGAAGTTGGGGACAGGCTGACCGTTGAGAGTAACGGGAGCGATTGCGCCGACCTGCCTTGCTTCATAGGTCTCCTCTGTTTCATGGCAGAGGATGACTCTTCCGCGGTTGAGCGTCTGGTATGAGCGTGTAATCTGCGAGTCGAAAGGCGGAGAATAAGCGGGCATGTCTTGAGCAGGAGCTGGTCCGCCTGTTCTGACAGTTGAGCGTGTAACAGTTTCTGAATCAACCATGTCGATGCCGTAATCTTCCCAGTCAGCGGGAATGCCAATGACTAAGTCGTTGCCTGACAAGGTGCGCTGCATGGTCTCGGTAGTAGTTTCTGAGAATGATTGCCCCGAGTACGAGCCTGTAACCGTGCGGGTGAGTGTGTAAGCGGTCTCAATGAAGGCATAGAGTCCGAACTCCTGAATTTCGCGCCAGAGCACACGCTTATGGTGAGTGTAGGTATGCTGTTCAGTGTTCTCGATGGTAACGCCGCCGTCGGTAATCTTAGTATAGAGCTTCTGAGTAACGCCGAAGGGCTGTAGTATCTCGAAGGAGTAAGTCCCGTTAGGCAGGATGCCTGAATGATACTCAACGGAAACATTAGGTGGTTCTTCACCGAGATATTCGGATTGTCCCCCGCCCTCTTCCTGCTCTTCAGATTTGTGCTTATAGGAGAGCTGCAGGAGGACGTGAGTAGCATAGCCGTCAAGTTCGAGGCTTGAAGCAGAGTTGCTGAGGATAATATCGCCGAATGGGTTAATCCCTTCGTTCAGTTTGCGTGGATATTGAACGACGAGCTGTCCATCATGGTTGAAGTAAACGATGTACCCTGCGAACATAGCGGCCTCAAGGATGGCTTCAGCGTAAGTCGAGCCGGAAACGAGGGAACGTATCTGAAAATTGCCGTCATCTTCATGAAGCTCAGAGTAGACATTGACGGAACAAGCCACGGCGAGAGAGCGAATGAAGGTCAAGGATTTTTTTGTTGATGACAGGCCGTCAAAAGCCGGTAAGGGTTTCATGAGCCTGTAGCCCGCGTCCTTACCTTCGAGATGCCACAGTCCGTCGTGGTCTTTGTACGCGCTTGCGATAATGCCGTTCATTATGAGTCCCTGAATGGAGAAGGCATCGCCCGCCTTGAAAGTACCGCCGACGACAGAAGCCGACCATGATCCGACGAGTTCCCTGAGAGAGTGAGAATACCTGAATGAAGAGATCTTGCCTTGTCCAACATTGACGGGCAGGTCGAAATCTTTAGTGTTGTTGTTATCGCTCATGCCTCGACCTCGATAGAGTGCTTGTAGTAAGTCTTGATGACGACGTTGTTGCTCTTGATAGTTTCCCTAGAGACATTTTCAGAGACGGCAATCCCGAAATTTTCGTAATCGTTGCCTGGAGTAGCAAGTCTAGTCTCGCTATCGTTATAGATGGTGATAGATTTGCGAGTAATAGGAGTCTCCGACCTTCTGAGAGCGACGAGAGTCCCGTCAACGGTTCTGACAGTAAGGCCGTTAATCTCGTAAGACACGGAGAGTTCATCGTCCGGCAAGTTTGAGTCTGGCTCGTCCTGGCTACTATCCCCCTCCCCGCAGTCCTCCCCGATAGATTGTCCTTCGATGGAATAAGTCCACAAGCCGGAATCATCGAGGTTGCCGCTGACCTTAGTACAAATGAGAAAAATGTTCTTAG
>CALGGR010000035.1 GCA_937915755.1 uncultured Fretibacterium sp.
GAAAATTATGATATAGACTGCATAGAAATAGAGCCGGGATTGCGCGCAATCCTGAAGGATAAAGAATACCGCGTAATACATGATGACTTCTTAACGTTCAGCACCTACAAGCACTATGACCTGATAATCATGAACCCGCCGTTCAGCACTGGAGCGCGTCATCTGCTGAAGGCAATAGAGGTGCAGAGAAAAACCGGAGGCGGAATAATCTGCATACTGAATGCGGAAACAATACGCAACCCATACACGAACGAGCGCAAAGAATTAGCGCAAAGGCTAGAGGAGTACAAGGCAGAAATAAAGTATTACGAGAATGCCTTTATTTTTGCTGAGAGGCCGACAAATGTCGAGGTTGCAGTAGTGAAAATAATAGTGCCTGAACCTGAACGCAAAACAACGATATTTGATACTCTGCGAGAAAAGAAGTATGAGGAGTTCGAAAAGAAACGCGAGACTTCAGAGCTTGCAGAAAGTGATTTGATAGCGGCATTCGTAGCCCAGTATAACCGAGAGCTTGAATGGGGATTAAGGCTTTATGATGAGCTTCTTGACCTGAACGCAAAATCGCTTGAAGGGAAAAGCCTATTAGTGCTGGAAGTGGCCGAAGGCAGTTTTTGGGATAAGGATAATTTCCATCTATCAGCGACCCGTAATGAAGATTTCAGCGTAAATGCGTATGTGAAAGCAGTGCGCAGAAAGTATTGGGATAAGTTCTTCAGACACCCGATATTCTATAGCCGATTAACGAACAATCTAGCGGACAAATACCGCAGTCAAATAAACACGTTTGCGGAGTATGATTTTTCGTACTGGAATATCAAGAGTGTGCAGGAAGAAATAGCAAAGAGCCTGATAAAAGGAGTTGAGGATTGTATTATCGCGCTATTTGATGAGCTATCGTATCAGCATTCCTACGATGAGGAATTGAAGCATAACGTGCACTATTACAACGGCTGGAAGAGCAATTCAAGCTGGAAGATAAACCGGCGGATAGTAATCCCCCTTTACGCATTTCATAGGCACTATAGCGATAAGGAATACGATTATGACCCTTGTCATGGAGGAGTACGCTCGCCCTATGGAGAACTGCTGGATATAGAAAAGGTGCTGAACTACTTAAACACCGGAGATACAGCAGGAGAGGATACAGACGCAAGTATGTGGGATATACTTCAAGACGCGAAGGACAGCGGAAAAACCAGAAATATTCACCTGAAGTATTTTGACGTAACGTTTTACAAGAAGGGCACATGCCATCTAACGTTTACGGATGAGCGTCTGTTAAAGAAATTTAACATATTCGGAAGCCAGCATAAAGGGTGGTTACCGAAGGGCTATGCGCGTAAGAAGTATGAAGAATTTGCGCCCGAAGAGCAGGAAGTAATAGAGAGCTTTGAAGGGCGAGAAGAATATAACGATACGCTGATGGAGGCTCAATACTATCTCACAGATTTATCGCAAACTGTGTTAATGCTAGGAGGAGGCGATAATGTTGATAACAACTGATTTTTGAAGGGAGGTGAAAACTATGGAAAAACTAAGCGAGCGTATAAGTATTTTGACAGTGCCCGAAAGTGAACTTCTGAAGGCAGATAAATTACCGAAGAACAGGCATATCAGTACAGGTTTATATCTTGTATGTGAAAGCGGGAATTACATAGCGTTTGATTTTTCTGAACGTCAAGCGTGGTGTGATTATTTCGGTAGTATGAAAGGTGCGCCGCAGGGCTGGAGCGAAGAATTTACCAACCCGCTGGACGCAATAGACTGGTTAATCAGTCTGAAAAAATAGCACCAATAAAAAAGCCGGATACTACCAATATCCGGCCTTAAATTCTAACATTGACTAGATTACTTTTCTGCTCTGAGATAGTGTCTTTTCCCGAAACAATCAGTAGTTACCAGTCTAACGTAATTCTGTGTCTCACGTTCGAGAGTGAATTTGCAAAACAGCTTCAAAGCATTCATCTTCTTCACAAGTTCAGCTCCAGTATTGCTATCCTCAATAGCGTCATTTATTGTAAAAATACTGCAGTTGTCATCGCTAAACAGGATAGTCAAATCCTCTTGTATGCCGCTTGCTGTGCTTAATACAGGGTTCTTCATGCTTTATGACCTCCTTTACTCAATTTCTAATGTGTATGTTCGCTCAAAAATTGAGTAATAGCAAGTCATTATGAAGATTTATCCGCATGTTTCCGGTCAAGTTTTTCTAGTGCATTTTTTAGTACATTAGGCACAGGCAAACCGATTTTTTCAGCATTTTCAAGAATGCTAATGCCCTCATTAGACAAGTAGAAGAAAATCACAGCATCTCTGAATAGAACTGCATCACGCAGAATATCAATTTGTCCAAGTAAATACTTATCCACAGTATGTGCAATTCCAACCATGATAAAGATAGCAACTTTCCTAGCAATGCCGTGAAAGCCGACAGCACTGGATAATTTATGCTGAACGCCCGCTGCTAAAACGCCAGTAACGTAATCCATAACGGTAAAGACAATGAGAGCGATGACAAACCCATCACTGCCTCCGAGATACCAGCTCAGCAAAGCTCCGATTGGTGTCATGATATAGTCGAGATTATCAAGCGTTGATGTAAGAGTTGATTCAAGCATTAAGGACACCTGCGGTTCTAGCCATATCATCAGCGCGTCTCATCCAGCCTGTACGAAATCCTGCCTGCTTAGGATTGTTCCTGATTATGGCCTCGTAGTATGCTTTTCTCTGGCGGTAAATAGCCTCTGCAAGTTTCATAGAGCTGCAAGCCTTGAGAGCAGCAAAAGTCTTCGGGCCGAATTTGCCGTCAACGCTAACGGACATTCCGCAATCATTAACTGCCCGCTGAAGTATCTTAGCGAACCCGCCGTGATTAATACAGCAATCCAGACAGCATAGACACACCGGCCACTCCAACTGTTCCCAGCCGTAACGCTCCCAGAAATTTTTGCGGTAAATTGCCTTCGCCTCTTCCTGTGTCAGCTTGCATATATCCTGATGCGGAACAATCCCCGCCGAATAAGCAGCCTTTAATGTTGGGATTGTGATACCGTAAGCAGTAGCCCCGCCCGTGTCATTCTTGGCCGCTCCCTTAACTACAGGTTTGCCGTTAACGATGTTAAAGTTGCGCCCGCCTTCCCACTTCAGGGAGAAAGCGATTGCACGTTCAAAGTTATCCTGCTCATTCATTGGCTATGGCCTCTGACTTTATGATGATTGATATTACATGGTCTAAGTTATAAAACCCTATCCACTCCCCATTACGGATAATGATGAAGTATTTGCCGTCATACATGTAGTCGGTGTAATCATCCCGCTGCCATTTGACTTCCTGTGAATTTGTCATTGTGATTTTTATCATTAATCGCACCTCCATAAAAAAACAGGGAGACCCGCGAAGAGCCTCCCCATAAAAATAAAAAAACCTGCTTACTCACCAAGCAGGCCTTTTCCCGTTATCTCCTTGAACTGTTCCGCCGTGATTACGTTCTTCGCAACTGCCTCACGTACCCTCTGTTTACTCCAAACGCCGGTTTCGTAGTACTTCTTGATTTTCTCGAACATTACATTCACCTCCTAGAGTGTTACGCCCGTCATCATAGCGATGTAGTCAATATCGCC
>CALGGR010000036.1 GCA_937915755.1 uncultured Fretibacterium sp.
AATCCCATCACCATGAAAGAGGTGGCGTAGGCATCGGCAGTGGCACAGTCCTTTGCCAGCACGGTGGCGGATAGGAGGCTGTGCTGTACCGGATAGCCGGTATGCGGGTCAATGGTGTGGGCATATTTCTTTCCGCCCTTGTAGTAGAAGTTACGATAGTTGCCGCTCGTTGCCATCGCCTTGTCAGTGACGTTGAGCACCGTCTGGTTCTCGTGTTGAATGGCTAATGTGTCGTCAGTAGGTTTCACCACTCCTATCTTCCACGGCACACGGTTAGGGTTATTACCCCGTGTGATGACCTCACCGCCGATCTCTATCATGAAGTTCTGAATGTCCTTAGAACGCAACAGTCGAGCCACTACATCACAGCCGTAGCCCTTGGCGATAGCAGAGCAGTCGAGGGTGAGAGCTTTCATGCTTGCTTGCACGCTGCTTGGGGCATTCCCCCCGGTTGGGGGGAGTCTGGGCAAATAACGGAACAGATGGAGACAGTCCATCCGCAACAAATAACTCAAAATATTATGCCGGATTGGCTGCGACATCTGAAACGAACGCCGCTAATTCAGAAGCTTCCGCTGAAAATTGGGCAACTGGTGGAACAGGAGGAACGGCTTCCGTAACAAACAATGCAAAGTACTATGCCGAACAAGCGGCTGCGAGTGAAGCAAATGCTGCTACTTCAGAAGGAAATGCATTAAGCTATAAAAATGCTGCTGAGACAGCTCAAACCGCAGCGGAAACGGCTCAAAGTTTAGCCGAAACTGCTCAAAACGCTGCTGAGACGGCGCAGGGATTGGCCGAAACCGCGCAAACTGCTGCTGAAAATGCTCAAACAGCTTCCGAAACAGCACAGAGTTTGGCTGAAACTGCACAAGGATTAGCCGAAACCGCACAAACGGCCGCTGAAAATGCTCAGACCGCTGCCGAAACCGCCCAGACAGCTGCTGAAACTGCGCGAGACTTAGCCGAAGGATACAAAGACGATGTATATACTGCTCGCCAAGGCATCTTCGACGCCAGAGATGCTGCTGTTACTAGCGCTTCTAATGCTGCTGCAAGCGAAACAGCTGCTGCTGCTGTACAGGATTACGTTTACGAATCCAGAACTGCGGCTGAAACCGCCGCGACAAATGCTGCTAACGCTCAAACTGCTGCTGAAACTGCAAGAACGAGAGCCGTGCAGGCCGAAACAACGGCAACGACAGCCGCAAGCGATGCAGTTACAGCTAGAACAGGAGCTGAAGCCGCCCAAACGGCAGCGGAAACAGCAAAAGATGCGGCTGAAGACGCTTTAACCAAAGGCCCTTATATTGCATCGTCTGACTATCAATGGCGGACGTGGAACGCTGCAACTCAATCCTGGACAAACACAGGGGTTGATGCCCGCGGGTTAAAAGGCGATAAAGGTGATCAGGGTGATCCCGGTCAAGATGGCGTAGTGCTTGAACTCGGAGCAAATGAATATTCGTTCTCTATTGATGAAAACGGGTATTTGATTCTTTCTTATGGAAGCAGCACTGCTCCGAATTTCTATATTGATGCAGATGGCTATCTTTGGCACGACTATTAAAAGAGGTGAATAACTATGGCTGGTTCATTAAATCTTGGTAAGGTTCGTGGCGATACTGGCCCAGGTGTTGCCTCTGGTGGTACTATGGGCCAATTCCTCGTAAAGAAAACAGGCACTGATTACGATACCGAGTGGCGAGACGGTATATGGACTGTCAACCACAATCCACCCGATAACGCTGGTAATGTCACAGTTGACATAGGAGTATTTAACATTGCTTACGACGCAACAAACAAAAAATTTACGAAAACGGTTAACGGAACAACGACAGATGTTGTAACAGTTTCTACATTAAAAAGCGATATGTCTCTCAACAACGTAGAAAATAAGTCTTCTTCGGACATTCGCGGAGAACTGACAAGTTCCGATGTGACAACCGCGTTAGGATTTACACCTACGGACAGTACAGACACAATCACAGACGCTCAAATTGACGCTCTCTTTGATTGAGAAAGGAGCGTAAGAAATGAGAATATCTATGCGACGCGGAGATATTAAGTATGTCCGCTTTTTAGTCAACGACCCAAACGGTACGGCAACGGACGTAGATTTTACAGAGATTTATTTTACTGTAAAGAAACGTCCTTCCGACAAGCTGTTTTGCTTTCAAAAACGGCTGAGTACCGGAGGAATTGAAAAACTGGACATTGGAGATTATCAAATCAAAATCGAGCCTCAAGACACCGGTAAAATGGTGGCTCCATTTGATTATGTTTTTGATGTCCAACTTGATTACAAAAACCTTATTAAGGAAACTTTTGTCGGAGACTTTGCACTTAAGACAGAAGTAACTTATCCAGAAAACGAAAGGAGTTAACCCAATGATAAATGAAGCACGAGGTTCCACTTTTACTTTGACGTTGGAGACTCCTCTCGTCAAAGACAACACCGGGACGTTTGATTACGATGAATTAACCAACATTCCTTCGATAAACGGTGTTGAACTCCAGGGAGACATCTCTCTGGATGATTTAGGAATTCTTAACAAACCTTTAACGGCCGGAGACATTGACGCCATCATCGACGCGGCCGATGAAGAATAAATTTATAGAAAGGAATGAAGAAACATGGCTGACAATGAAAATATGATCCTCGAAGGCGATATAATGACTTCAGCTGGCGTAACTCGCTTGTGGGAACGCACTAAAAGTAGTTTCGTTCGTAAGGATGGCGACAAAGTTCTGAGTGACAACAACTTTTCCAATGCCTACAAACAGAAACTTGATTCGCTTGAGCCGCTTGAAGCTGTAACCGAAAAGGTTGCTAAAGCTGTGCATTTAAAAGGATCTTTGGACACGCTAGCTGAGCTTGAAGCTGTTCGGGATCCGGAAGACGGCGACATGTACGACGTTAAAGAAAACGGGCATAACTATGTCTGGATTGACGCCGAAGAACGTTGGGATGATTACGGTGAAACTTTTCATATCGATCCTTTAACGGCGGATGATATTGATCTGATTACCGGATATGCTACCTCTCCTGCTGCCTTTGTCCAGATTTTGGAAAACGGCGGCGAAATTGAGCTTGGCGACAATATTACAATGGATGCTCAGCAAAGGATTACCAAGGACGTGGTTATCGATCTGAATGGTAACGATCTCAGCTCTTCTGTTGCGAAGTCTGCAAAACAGCATTTGTTTGTTGTAGACGGAGCACGGCTGACTATTAAAGGTGAAGGTAATGTGACCAGTGCTTTCAGGCTTGGCGCTGCTGAAAACGGTGGCGAGATTGTGATCGAGGACGGTAACTTTACTTGCGGTGACGTAGGCTTCACTGCCGCCGGCGCAAACGCTTCCATTGTAATGAACGGCGGTTCAATCAGTGCGGTCGAAGGCGGACTCGGTGCATTTGACGGCGGCGATATTGAAATCAATGGCGGAACGATTGAATGTGAAGACAACTTTGCACTTTTTACCAACGGATCTTCCGGACGTGGAGGCAACACGATTGTTGTCAACGACGGCTTATTGATTGGAAACATTAAATCTGCCGGATATGAAGCAATCGGTGTGTACATTGCAAACAACGATACGTTTGTAATGAACGGCGGTGAAATTCGAGCTAATAACGGCGCTGGCTTATGTATGCGTGCTGGTACTGTAACGATCAATGATGGCAAGATCGTAGCAACCGGTGAAGCTGGAACAACTGGTAAGATTGGCGATAGCAATATCCAGATGAGCAAGTCAGCAATTATTTATCATGAAAGCGCAAACTACCCGGGTAAGGGTGGTATGAATTTGACGATTAACGGCGGCGAGTTTATTGGCGTTGATCATTCTCTTGAAGTGCTGTCTAACGAAGTTGAACCTGCTGTTGATGTAAATGGCGGCGAATTCACTCCTGCTTATCCTGAAAATTAATAGATAAAGGAGTGATTCATTTATGTCTATTTTCAATAAGTTCGTAGACTACGCTGGATTAGATCGATTCTGGCTGAGAATCACTCAACGTTATGATAAGAAACTTGACAGCGTAATCAATCAAAACAATTCGATAGAAGTGACAGATAGCCGGAAAATCTCGGCAAAGATTGCTTCTGCGGACGACAACTTATTACAGGTAAAGCCGGGCGTGAGTGGCGGTTTATACGTCGGGAAGCCAGTCTTACATAAACTCACCTTTGGCTCCGATCAGAACTATGTTTATGACGGAACGGAGGATGTTACTGTGCCTGTATATACAGGCGAATACGAACCATAAAAGGAGTGTTGCATTATGGCGAACATGGACAAGAACTCTAACACCTGGGAACTTAGTTATACGATTCCTGGCGCGGGTACTAAAACGATCAGCTTGCCTACTAAAGACAAGTTTATGGACGCGAACGTATCCATCGAACTGACGACTGCGGCTGGCGCTCTGGGCGTTGCCGTTTACTTCCCCACGGTGGAGTATACCGTGGATGGGAAGACCTATACCGGCGA
>CALGGR010000037.1 GCA_937915755.1 uncultured Fretibacterium sp.
ACCGCTCTAATGCCTCATCTTTGCGCTGTAACTCCTGCTGTAGAGCCTCAAGCTGTTTCTGTATCTCCGATTTTTGTCTGGCCTCCTCTGCTTTTTGAGCCTCAGCCTGTCTCAATGCCTTGTCCCTGCGCTGAAGTTCCGCCTTTGAGGTATCAAGCTGACTCTCAAGCTCGGTTATGCGCCGTGAAGCCTCCTGATGTTGAGACGTTGACCGCTCTAATGCCTCATCTTTGCGCTGTAACTCCTGCTGTAGAGCCTCAAGCTGATTTTGCGTATCCTGCCTCTGAGCCTCAGACTCCTTCAGTGCCTCCTGCAACCTCTCAATTTCCTTCTTGGTATTGCCGAACTTGAACATCTCATTCTCAATCCTTTCGAGTTCTTTCTTCTTCAGCCTGTACATTTTCATGAACGCACGATACTTACTGTACAGCCACCCCAGCAACGCAAGCACTAACCCCGCAATAATTTCCCCTCTTGCTTCCCTCAGCCACTCAATCACGCTATCCAAAAGTTACACGCCTCCTTCTTGCGAGAATAATATCACAAAAAACACAAAAAACCCCCTGCCCAAAGACAGAGGGTTGCTCAATGTTGAATACGTTTGACAGTTATCTTGCCTTGCTCTCGATTGCCGACATCAACGACTCGAACGCCGCGTTAAACGACTTCAGACCGTCATCAAGCAGCTTCGCACAAACAGCGTTAATGTCAACGCCGATTTCCGCGAGTTTCTTCATGTCCGCCTCAGCCTCAGCGATTCCAGTCTCAAGAGTCAGTGAAGCCTTGCCGTGATTCACGAATGCCTCAAGCGTCGCAGGAGGTACAGTGTTCACCGTGTCAGGGCCGATAAGCTCCTCGACATATTTCACATCGGAGTATGCCTTGTTCTTGGTGCCTGTGCTTGCCCACAATGGACGCTGAACCTGTGATGCCCCCGCGAAAAGTCTCCTGAACTCCTGATACATGAGCTTGATACCGTCAACAGCAATCTTCCCGCAGAGTGATGTCTCGCCCTTCTCCGCAAGAAGTTTGTCAACAGCTCCGTCAACCCTGCTCACGAACACTGACGCTACACTCGCCGCCCTGCCTCCGCGATTCACGCCCTCAAGGTACGCCTTCGCAACGTCAACATACTGTGAGTGCGAGAATATCAGCGTTGAGTTTACGTTGACGTTTGACGCTATGCACTCGGTGAGGGCTGAAATTCCTTCAGGGGTCGCGGGAATCTTAATCATCACATTTGGACGGTTGAGGAGAGCGAAAAGCCTCTTTGCCTCGCTTATCGTAGTATCACGGTCTGACGCAAGCAAAGGATTGACCTCAAGGGAAACGTAGCCGTCCTTTCCGTTGGTGCGGTCGTAAACCTGACGCATTATGTCAGCGGCAGCTCCGACTTCCTGAACCGTCAAGACCTCGTAGATTTCAGCGGTTGATTTTCCTGACGATGAGAGCGATTTTATTGCGCCGTCATAATCCGCTGTCTTTGCGATCGCGTTCTCGAAGATTGAAGGGTTGGTTGTTACGCCGGTTACTCCGAGATTTATCCATTCCTGAAGCCCGCCTGATGCCACAAGCTCACGGTTGATGTAGTCGAGCCATATTGACTGACCCATGTTGAACGCCTGATGTATTGCCGTCATAATTTTCCTCCTACCATTTCATAGCGTTGATTGCCGCTTTCTCAATCTCAAGTCCCGCGACGTAATGCTTCGTGAACTCCTCAAAGCCCTTCACGTCCTCAGGGTCAGGGTTGACTGCTTCGCCCGCCAAATCCTTGAACACCCTCTTGTTGAGATAGTCCTCAAGTTTACCGTCCTTCTTTCCGTCAGCAAGGAACGCCGCAAGAAGCGCAATTCCCCAAGCTCCGCCCTCGCTTGCTGTTGACATTACGGTAACGGGTGAATTTACGGCCGCCGCGAGAATCTTCTGCATTACGAGAGGGGTCTTAAAGAGTCCGCCGTGTCCCATCATCATGTCGAGTTTAACGCCCTCGTCTTTCAACAGAATATCCATTCCCAGCTTTACCGCGCCGAGTGAGGTGTAGAGGTTGACGAGCATGAAGTTTGCGAGGTTGAATTTGCTTCCGGGCATACGTGCGAATACAGGCCTGCCCTCGTTGATGAAGGTTACGTTTTCGCCGGAGTAATAGCCGTAAGCGAGAAGTCCTCCGCAATCCTTGTCGCCCGTGAGAGCGTGGGTGTAGAGTTTGCCGTAAAGCTCGCCCATATTAGCCTTGATGCCCATTAGTCCGCAGAACTCATTGAAGATTGATACCCAAGCGTTGAGGTCGGAAGTTCCGTTGTTTGCGTGGGACATAGCGCAGGGGAAGCCTGAAGGTGTCGTAACCATGTCGATCTCGCGGTGAAGTTTCTTGAGTTTCTTGTCGACAACTATCATCGCAAATGTGCTTGTGCCTGCGGAGAGGTTTCCTGTTCTCGGTGCTACTGAGTTCGTCGCGACCATTCCCGTCCCAGCGTCGCCCTCTGGAGGACACATCGGGATTCCTGCTTTGAGCGTCCCTGTCTCGTCCATCAATGCCGCGCCCTCTGCCGTTAGAGTGCCTGCGTCGTCGCCCGCAACGAGTACCTTCGGGAAAACGTCAAAGAGTTTCAGTGAGTGGCCGGACTCCTTCATGAGAGCGTCAAACTTTGCGGCCATGTCAGCGTCGTAATCGAGCGTCTCAGAATCAATCGGGAACATTCCTGCGGCATCACCAATCCCGATGACCTTCTTCCCTGTCAGCCTGTAGTGAATGTATGCGGCAAGCGTGAAGACCGAAGCAACGTCCTTAACGTGCGACTCACCGTCGAGTATTCGCTGGTAGAGGTGAGCGGCTGACCATCTCAGAGGAATGTTGAAGTCGAATAATTCCGTGAGTTTGTCGGCTGCCTGAGTCGTGTTAGTGTTCCGCCAAGTCTGGAAGCGTGCTACCTGTTTGTCGTTCTTGTCGAGAGGAATGTAGCCGTGCATCATTGCGCTTACACCCATTGCCCCGAACGTCGAGGGAGTTACGCCGTATTTTGCCTCAACGTCGCGCCTCAATGAGCCGTAGCATGAGCGCAACCCTGCCTCAGCGTCCGCGAGGTCATACGTCCAAACGCCATCGACGAGCTTGTTCTCCCAGTCGTGAATACCCGACGCGAGAACATGGCCGTCATAATCGACGAGTATAGCCTTGATTCTTGTTGACCCGAACTCGATACCGAGAGCTGTTTTCCCCTGAGTTATTGCTGCTTTTGCGTCCATAATTTACCCCCTTGTCTTCATGAATGAATCTGCTATCTTTTCCGCTGAAAGCCCCATCTCATCGCGTACAGCGTCAGAGTTCCCCGACTCTCCGTAATGAGTAACGCCAAGTGTCGCAACTTTCGGGAGAGCGATACCATTCCTTGCGGCTTCGAGGAGCATTATTGCGCCCATTCCTGTGTTGGCGTTGTGGTCTTCAACCGTTACGATTGGGCCTGATTTCGCGGCTTCCTTTAGTGCTGACATGTCGGGTGAAAGCGGGCATGATACGGCGTAGACAGCGACATCAACGCCCTTCCCTGCGAGAATTTCCGCTGACTTCAGCGCGATTTGTGCCATGTAACCGAGCGCGAAGATTGAACCGTCTTTACCGTCCCTGAGCTTGTCGGCCTTGCCGTATGTGAACTCGTAGCTTCCGGCGTAGTAGCTTAGACCGTCAACCTTTGAGCGTCCAACGGCCATGCAAATATCGCCGGGAGTCTTGAGGAGCCAGCGTGTTGCCTTATCGGTCTGGTTGGGGTCAACGGGGACAACGAGCTTCCAGCCGAACATGTTACGCATTAGTCCAACGTAGTCGATGCACTGGTGGGTCTTTCCGTCCTCGCCGACATCGAGTCCGACGTGGGTCAAGACCGTCTTGTTGCCTGCGCGGTTAATGTCGTTGAGCCTCTGCTGGTTGTAGACCTCATCAATTCCGAAAACTCCGAACTCTGCCCACAATGACACGACACCTGCGAGGCTTGCTGTTCCCGAAGCTGTTGCGACTGAATGCTCCTGAATGCCGCTCTGAATGTAGTTATCCGGGCAGGCATCGCGGAATTTCCCTGTCATTACTGAGGGTGCTAAATCGCAGTCGAAAACGACGATCGGGGTGCGACCGTCCTTCTTGTAGTTCCTTGCGCCGACATCAGCGAGTGCCTTTCCGAACGCTCCCCTGTTGTCTGAGACCTTCGCGCCCTCGTAGGTGAACGGTGTACCTGTGTCGATGTTTGGTGCTGACGGGTAATCTATCTTGCGTCCCGCAAAAGTCGGAGGATTCTTTCGGCGTTCGAGTGCCTTTGCGAGAGTTTCAGGGTCTCCGCCAAGATGTTTGACGATTTCCGCATAATCATCATTTGAGACGGGCTTTCCGTGATAATCGGGCTTTCCTTCCATGATTAGGCCGTCCTTGCCCATGATGGTCTTGCAGAGAAGAACGGTGGGCTTGCCATTCTTTCCGGCGTTCTTGAGAGCTTCATATATTGCGCTGAACGAATGACCGTCAACCTCTACAGCCTCCCAGCCGTCAGCCTCCCAGATTTCGCGGATATTGCAGGGCATTATGTCGAGCCTTCTACCCGAAAGCTGAATGTCGTTCCAGTCAATCAAAGCTACAAGCCCCGTGAGTTTCTGGCTGACTGCCATTCTCCGAGCCTCCGAGATTTGCCCCTTCGTCTGACCTCCGTCGCCCATTAAGACGTAGACGCGGCCGTTATGACCGTTAGCCTTCTGTGCGATTGCGTAGCCTACGCCGGCTGAAAGTCCCTGACCGAGATTGCCTGTTCCCAAGTCGATGCCCGGAACTTCGCGCTCAACGTGTCCCTGAAACACTGAGCCTGCCTGCCTGAAATGAGCCATAGCCTCGTCCCTGTCAGCAAATCCCCACTCCGTCAGCGTTGCGTAGACCCCCGCTGAAGTGTGGCCGTGAGAGATTATGACGTAATCGCGTTTGATGTCTGAGCAGTTTTCGGGGGTGAGGTCGGCGACTCCGTAGACGGTCATGAACATCTCCATGCTTGAGAACGCTCCGGCGGGGTGTCCTGACTTTGCCGCGCTGATCATTGTGAGGGCGGTGATTCTTGCCTTCTTTGCCGACGCTTCGAGTGCTGAAATATCTTCGGGCGATAATTTTTCCTTTGGGAACTTGTGAATGTTCGGTAACATTGATAAACCTCCTTTTATGCTCTTCCGCAGCTTCCGATGACGCGCATTCTTTCGGTTACGTAGCGTGTAACTTCGTCCATTCCGTAAGAGCCGTATTTCTTCGGGTCGAATACTCCCGGATTTTCCTTCATGTATTTTTTAACGCCGTAAGTGTAGGCAATTCTGAGGTCAGTGGCGTAATTTACTTTGCACATTCCCATACTTACGCAGCGAATGACTTGGTCGTCCGGCACTCCTGAAGTCCCGTGAAGAACCAGAGGAATGCTCACCGTCTCCCTGATTTTTGCGAGAACGTCAAAATTTATCTGCGGTGTACCTTTATAGACACCGTGAGCAGTCCCAACAGCAACCGCGAGCGAGTCGCAGCCTGTACGTTCAACAAACACTCTCGCTTCGTCAGGGTCAGTGTAGGGATTGTTGTCGCCGTTGTTGAGGTCATCTTCTTTTCCGCCGACCTTTCCCAATTCCGCCTCGACTGGAATATTTGCTGAATGGCAGATTTCGACGACCGATTTAGTGAGTGCAATATTCTCATCAAACGGCAACTTGCTCCCGTCTATCATGATTGACGTATAACCAGCCCTGAAAGCCTGTACAGCGATCGCAAATGAGCTTCCGTGATCGAGATGACATGCAACGGGGACTTTCGCGCGTTCAGCGGCGGCCTTTATGTTTGCGAAATATATATCAGCTCCAGCATATTTGACAGTTCCCGGCGTAGTCTGCATGATTACGGGGGACTTTGTATCCTCAGCGGCGTTGAGAACTGCTAGAACCATCTCCATATTCTCAACGTTAAACGCACCGACAGCGTACTTGTTCCTTTGAGCGTTAAGAAGTAAATCTCTTGTTGTTACGAGCAATTTCAATCCTCCCTTGTGCTTACGGCAAAATTGTAGTCTTCACACAGTGCGACGACGCAATCCTTAGCGAGGGCTGCTGCTTTCGGCGACAATTTTCCGTCTCTTACGCGCTTATACTGACGCGGCATGTACTGGCTCAACATTCCTGCCGGGACTTCAACGCTGTCAATGTTAGCGAAGAGTTTTGAGATTGCCGACTTAATTTCGGGGAGGCTGAAATAGTACCTGCAGCGGTCGGAATAACTGTACTTCCTCGCAATTCTCTTGTCCTCGTCCGAGCCGTGATAATGTTTCTGCCAGTTCTTGGGATTTGCCATCATTACGGCCTCAAGCGTCTCGATGAAGTTAGCTCTCTGACCTTCCGGGACTAGCTCGCGTTCAATCATGCTGAGTGCGAAAAGTCCCTCCCTCAATGCGAACGTCAAAGCCGGGCCGACTTTCAATATTGCGATACCGTCAGCGACCATTTCGCGGAGAGCTTTGGGCGGCTGATAGTCGGTTGAATGTCCCTCGAATACGAAGCCGGGATACTTCTTGAGTGTTGACGTGAGATTCTTCGCGGCCAATCTGTCGTAAACGTGAATGTCCTTGTCCACGAACTCGACTCCGGGCTGAACTACGACAGCAATAACGTCCTGCCATCTCTCAGAAATTCCATGCTCCTCGAACTTACGCTTGTAGGTCATAAGTGTTGTCTCGAAGTCTTTGGGGCTTGTAACCTGTAACCCTTCTTCGTCCTGTGCGCCTCCAGGGATTGGGACTTCACTCCCTATGATGTAGACGGGGCGGACTGCATCGGGCTGTGTCTTCCTGAGTTCCTGATACGCTTTCTCGCACTCCTCAAGCAATATAGCTCCTCTTTCAGCGATAACGTCATCACTCAGACGCTCATTCACGGGGTCATCAGCGACTTTCATGCTGGTATCGAGATGAATCTTCCTGAAACCTGCAAGAACGCAAAGCCTCACGAGTTCGCGGGATCTGCTCATGGCCTCAGCTTCAGGGAGGTCAGACCATACGAGAGGCCCCATGTGGTCGCCGCCGAGAATGATCTTGTCGCGGTCGAAGTTGACCTTGTCGGCAATGGCGTAGACGTAATCGCGGAAATCTGCGGGCTTCATTCCAGTATAGCCGCCGAACTGGTTGATCTGGTTGGCTGTACCTTCAATGAGGACGGGCGAGTCGAAACGTTTTCCCTGTTCGAGAACGGCTTCGATGGCGAGTTCATTGGCGGTACAGTAGGACGGTATTCCGGCGTGTATTCCTGACTTTCTACGATCGGAAATGGCAAGCAACGGATTTTTCACGGTAAAAATTTCTCCTTTCGCAAAAAATAAAGCCCCGCAAAAATTTCACAGGGCTTGGGATTCGGTTAAGCGTCAATCATTTTTCTGATGTTTTCGGGTGAGATTTTCCCTTCCATTGGCCCGAAAGCAGCGGCATTCAAAGCACCTGCAGCAGCTCCCATCTTTGCGGCCTCAGCGAGCGATTTACCTTCAGCAATCCCGCAGATGAACGCGGCATCATACGAGTCTCCCGCGCCTGTTGCGTCTTCCTGAACGACCTTATATATTGGCTGCTCGACTTCGAGACCTTTTCGTGTGTAAATCTTTGAGCCTTTCGAGCCGTTTTTGAGAACGAGAACCTCAAGGCTAGGATTCGTGAACACTGAAGCTATAGCCTCGTCAACGTCGTCTTTCCCTGTGAACATCTTGATTTCCGAGACGCCGGGCATGAGTATTGACGATGACATGAAGACTTCCTGAAGCATGTCGAGGACAGCCTTGTCCTTCATCATTTCGAGCCTTACATTGGGGTCAAATGAAATCTTAACGCCGTGAGACTTCATCATCTTCATCATCTTGATGATCTCGCGGGCAAAATTCACATCGGCCATGAGCGAACAGCCCATTATGTGCATGAACTTTGTATCCTCGAAGCCTGCCATGCTTTCCGGAGCTTTAGCCTTGATGCACGGAGAGTTATCCATGTAGAAGAGGAATTTGCGTTCACCGTCAGCAAAGTACGTAACGAACGCGATACCGGTATGCCCGTCTTCAGGAACGATTACCCTGCTCACATCAACACCGTCATGCTTCAGTCGGCGCAAGATGTTCTCGCCAAAGTCATCATTACCGACACCGCTGATGATAGCTGTTGAATGACCAAGCCTAGCCGCTGTGCTGATGAAAATTCCGGGCGCACCGCTTGGAAAAGGCCCTCTGAAGTAGTCGGACTCGTAGAGCGGAATGTCCTCTTTCGGCCTCATTATTTCGACGAGAAGCTCGCCCATGATTACGATTTCTGCCATGAAAATTACTACCCCCTTGATATTGGGATTAAATTACATCGGTTTCTATGGATATTGCTAGGAAGTTTACTATAACTGACTGGAAAAGTAAAATTTCTATGCGGAGGAGGGGACTTGAACCCCTACATCTTGGAGATACCAGATCCTAAGTCTGGCGCGTCTACCATTCCGCCACCCCCGCAGGATTGTTATATTCTACCACGTTTCACCTGTATATGCTGCTTCTGTGTCCAATTTCAAGGACGAGGACAACTAGAACGTCATCGTGAATTTCGCATATCAGCCTGTAATCACCGACGCGGTAACGCCACTGTCCAGCCCGTGAACCTGTGAGGCCCTTTCCTCTTTGACGCGGGTCATCAATCGCTGAAAGTTTGTCAAGGTATTTCTCAATATGCGTTCTTACCGGCCTGTCGAGTTTCTTCAATGAGGCGAGTGCTTTTCCTCAAACTTTATCCGCCACCGCATCAAGTCTCGCCCTAACGTCTTCCCATGAATACGTAGATGTCTGCCCTGACCTCACCGCTTGGGATATTTCCGCGCCTGTATCGCTGTCCTCGAAATATTCCTCCAAGAGTTCGACCGCCAAATCCTCACATGGCCGATTAAACTCGCGTCCCCATTCCGAAACGCGAGCTTCAAGTTCAGGGCTTAGGTTCAATATCACAGCAAATCGCCTCCGTTTATAGGCACTTCCATAGGATAATTCCCGTCAAAGCAAGCCTTGCAATACGAGTCCTCACAGCATACCTCCCTTAAACTCTCCTCACTGAGGTACGTCAGCGAGTCAGCACCAAGATACTCACAGATTTCATCGGGTGATTTCTGAACCGCGATCAGCTTTTCCCTGTGAGGCGTGTCAATCCCGAAGTAGCACGAGTATTTCACTTCCGGCGATGCAGCGCAGACGTGAATCTCCTTTGCTCCAGCGTCCCTGAGATGTCCCACGATCCTCCGTAACGTTGTCCCCCTAACGATCGAGTCATCGATGATGATCAGGCGTTTTCCCTCGATATTATGCCTTATGGTTGACAGCTTAATCTTCACCGCGTCATCTCTCATTGCCTGCTCTGGAAGAATGAAAGTTCTCCCCATGTACTTGTTCTTTATGAGACCCTCTCCGTAAGGAATGCCCGAAGCCTCAGCGTAGCCAATGGCCGCAGGAATGCCGGAATCAGGTACGGCCATGACGACATCGGCATCGATCTTTCGTTGCTTTGCGAGCTTCATTCCGCACTTACGACGAAAATCGTAGACGCTCACACCGTCGACAATGCTGTCAGGTCTTGCGAAGTAAACCATCTCGAAGACGCAGAGATTCTTCTTGCACCAGCTTGAAGGCTCAATGCTCCGTAATCCTTCCTTGTCGATAATGACGGTCTCGCCCGGCTTAACGTCCCTCAGAAATTCCGCGTCCAATGCCTCAAGCGCGCAGGTCTCAGACGCAAGTACATAGCCCGCCTCTCCCTTCAATTTCCCGATGCAGAGAGGGTGAAGGCCGTATGAATCGCGTACCCCTATCAGCTTGTCGCCGATGGTGATCACCAACACATACGCGCCTTTGATGAGGCTCATTGCGTTTTTGATGCCCGCTTCAATCCCTCTTGAGCCATGCTGACATATTAGGTTTAGGATAGACTCAGAGTCGCTTGTTGTGTGGAAGATTACGCCCTCGTCAGTTAGCATTTCTCGGAGGCTCTCAGCGTTGACCAGATTACCGTTGTGAGCGAGCGCGATTTCACCGAGCCTGCAACTTGCCGCTAAAGGCTGTGCGCTTCTCTGTGAACCGTCTCCTGCTGTCGAGTATCTCACATGGCCGATTGCGATGTTTCCGGGCAATTTCCCAAAGTCGTACCCCCTGAAAACTTCCCCGGCAAGCCCCAAGTCCTTGCGAATCTCAATCTTACCGCCTGAGTTAGCCGCTATACCTGCGCTTTCCTGACCGCGATGCTGTAGCGCGTAAAGTCCATAGTAAACGAGATGAGAGGCATTACCACTCTCATCGTTCAAATATACGCCAATCACTCCGCATTCCTCGTGTAATTCGTCAGACATCTATCGTGAGCCCGTTATGCGCCTGAACATTTCCTGATATGCTTCCTCGACCCCGCCCATGTCTCTGCGGAACCTGTCCTTGTCGAGCTTCTCATTTGTCTTTGCGTCCCAGAATCTGCATGTATCCGGTGAGATCTCATCAGCAAGAATGATTGTGCCGTCCGGAAGTCTTCCAGCCTCGATCTTGAAATCAATCAGCTTCACCCCAACACCCGCAAAAAATTCTTTCAGCACGTCATTTACTTTATATGCAAGCGTCCGGATTGCTTCAAGTTCAGGTTCACTCACTATATCGAGTGCCAATATATGGCTGTCATTGATTAGGGGATCGTTTAATGCGTCGTCCTTAAGGGAAAATTCAAGCGTCGGGTTCTTTAGTGCCCGGCCTTCCTCCACTCCGTAACGCTTCGAGAATGACCCTGCGGCAACATTGCGTATGATTATCTCAAGCGGAACAATCTTTACTGCCTTTACGACTGTTTCACGGTCATTTAGCTGCTCAACAAAATGAGTCTTGACTCCGTTCTTCTCCAGTAACTGAAACATTAAGTTGCTCATCTTGTTGTTGATTACGCCTTTTCCCGCAATAGTCCCGCGCTTTACACCGTTGAAGGCCGTAGCATCGTCCTTGTATTCGACAATGTAATATGACGGTTTTGATGTGGCGAAAACTTTTTTTGCTTTTCCTTCGTAGAGCTGATTCAATTTCTTGATGTCCATGCCAAAAACTTCCTTTCATGTGAAACGTGAGGAAAATATTATACCCGATAAGCATTCAGGGCAATGATTCAAGCATTAAGCCTTATTGTTCTTCGCTGTCGGTGTAGTCAAAGAAGTCTTCGCGGTGTCTGTACCATAAGAACATGGCCAGGCCTCCGCAGAGAAAACCTGCACCGAGTCCCATAACGACATAATCAACATTAATTTCGCCCCCGAATAGAGAACTGCCGTAACCTGCCAGTGCATAACCAAAAGAAATAATACATAATAACGATAGGGTAGTAAGCAATAAACGCATAAAAACTTCATCCGCTCCTTAAAAAATTACTGTACAATCAAATACCATTTTAGTATCAAGCACAAATTTTACATTAAGGAGATGTTTTACATGCGAAGATTCTTGTTGTGCATGTTTCTTTCTGTCTTGTTGACTGTTTCGCGGTCAGTCATGTACACTCCGGCAGCTTCGAGCACAGGTCTTCCGTTCGGGAAATTGTCCTCAATGACGAGATACTGCGGGGCTTCTGCGTTCACGAATGGAGCTATATATG
>CALGGR010000038.1 GCA_937915755.1 uncultured Fretibacterium sp.
ACTCAATTGCTAATAGCGAAGAACGTTGGCTATGTTGATGAAGCCATCTATAATACCCTTACGAATGAACTTAATGAGATTGAAAAACAAACAGGCGGCCTGATAAACACATTAAGAAAAAGTTGAAGTTATGGTTAACGTTGAAGGTAAAAAGAAGATTGCAGTAATTTTACCAGTTTATAAGAACGACAAGCCCAAATATTTGAGTTTGGCGGTGGAGAGTATTCTCTATCAGACCTACAAAAATATCCATCTTTATATTGGGGTGGATGGGCCTGTGGGGGATGAGCTGAAGGAGAGTCTGGAGGTTATAGATAGGCAAGATAGAGTAAGTATAGTTTGGTTCCCTGAGAACAGAGGACTGGCTTGTGTGCTGAATGACTTGCTGGATATTTGCTTCAAAGAAGGATATGAGTACATTGCCCGCATGGATGCAGATGATATTTCCATGACTGATAGATTGGAAAAGCAGATGGCTTATCTTGAAAAACATCCGGAGATAGATGTGGTTGGAGGAGCTATCAACGAGATTGATGAAGAGGGGAAGAATCGGGGGAAGACGATAGTTTATCCTGCCGATCCTGTGGAATGTCGTGCGTTTTTCTCTAAACGGAATCCTCATGCTCATCCGGCAGTGTTGTTTAGGAAATCTTTCTTTGATAAGTTAGAAGGTAATAAATATATACCGGAGTATCGTCAAAACCAGGATACGATGTTGTGGTATGACGGCATGATGGCAGGGACTCAGCACGCCAACATTCCTGAAGTGGTGTTGAATTTTCGTATGACGGACGCGATGTTCAAAAAGCGCAGAAACGGATGGGCGTTTGCCAAGAAGCAGTTCAAGGACAGACTCATGATAAATCGAGGCCTAGGCTATGGTTTCGGGGCTGATGTGTATGGGTTTGCCATGTTCTGTATGTTGGTGTCGCCCGTGTGGGTGAAGAAGATTGCGTATCGGGTGCTAAGATAGTTTCAAGATTCAGGTTTCATGATTCAGTATTTATTTTTTGAACTGATTCAGATAACGCTTGGGAACCGGGATAGGTTTTCTCGGATGCCAAGCGGTGAGGAGTGGGGGCAGTTGTATCTGCTCTCGCAGAAACATTCGCTGACGAGTTTGCTCTTGGAGGGTGTGAATAAGGTGAAGAACGAATTTAGCACAAGCCGAGAAGAATAGCCCATTTTGGTATATCGAAGGAAGCTGGGGAAATTCTCAGGAGACTTCTAGCGTAATGGTCGGTCATGAAATCGCTCAAACTCTTAATCTCAAACTCGGTGACACTTTCACTGTTCAGGGCGTTAAATATGGTCAGCAGGCAGAAGCATCACGTCAGGATTTAAGCGCAGAGGAAAATCAAAAACGAGACTTAGCACGTCAAAACTTCGCTAAAAAGTTAAGTGTTAGGGGAATTGTTTCGACCGGAGGAGCTGAAGAAGGATTTATTTTTGCTGACGTTGACATGTTAGACGAGTTAATAGGCGACACTTTCAGAGCTGACGTAATCGAATGCAGCATTGTAGCCGACGCAGGAGAACTTACGGAGTTATCAGCAAGAATTGAGCGGGAAATTCCGGAGTTACAGCCTCGAGCAGTCCGAAGGTTAACACAGTCACAAGATATAGTTTTAGGGAAATTGCAAGCTCTAGTGTTGCTCGTTACGGTTGTCGTGTTAATAATCACGATGATTTCAGTTTATACGACAATGATGGCGATGGTTGCGGAACGCCGTAAGGAGATCGCGTTAAAAAAAGCTTTGGGAGCAGAAAATAAATTTATAATCGGCGAATTATTAGGCGAAGGGGTTTTTTTGGGATTTATTGGAAGTTGTGCCGGGGTGTTTTTGGGTTTTGAATTTGCTCAGCGAGTTAGTTTAAATGTATTTGGCCGAGCGATAAATTTTCAGATTGGATTAATACCCGTAACGATATTTGTTTTTATATTAATAACTGTATTGGCTTCAATTTTGCCCGTTCGTAAAGTTATGGATATTCATCCGGCTATAGTCTTGAAAGGAGAATAAAATAAATTGGAAAGTAAAAATAAAATTTTAGAATTAAAAAACGTTTCGAAAATTTACGGAAATTTAAAGGCGTTGAATAAAATAAATTTAAGCGTCAATGCTGGCGACTGGCTTTCAATAATGGGGCCGTCCGGTTCTGGAAAAACTACAATGATAAATATAATAGGCTGCATGGATACTCCGTCCGAAGGCAAAGTAATTTTAGACGGTATAGACATAAGCAAAGAGGACGCAGGAAATTTAACGCGCATACGTCGTGACAAAATCGGGTTAATTTTTCAGCAGTTTCATTTGATAAGTTATTTAACGGCCGTTGAAAATATTATGGTCGCGCAATATTATCACAGATCGGAAGAGCACACGTCTGAACTCCAGTCACTAGC
>CALGGR010000039.1 GCA_937915755.1 uncultured Fretibacterium sp.
AAGCCCGTTATTACGCGAGTGCCCACAGCCTTATGGCCAACCGTTCTCTCGCAACGTTAATTTACATTCTTTTTAGTTTTTTGTCAACCTCGACTATGAGTTCACTATCGTCTTTGACCTCAGCATGGAGCATTATGTTACGGTCAGCAAGGACAGAACCAGCATATTTGATCAAAAGATTTTCACGATAACTCAGGAGACAGGAAAGATTCTCAGGAAATGGCTCGACACAGGCGCAGATGTTCAGCCCGATGCAAACGACATTCGCAACACGATCAACAGGCTATATCGCGGCTATATGGATTTGTTCGGCCAGGACGTACAGTCAGCACAGACGGCAATGCAGAGAGTTACGGGAGGCCGAGCCTCGAAGGACTGGACGGACGAGGACATGAGGAAGCTCACTGAGGACCTGGCGTTGAGAATGCAGAAGAAGGGCGTGATGGACGGCTCGGAAGTGCCGGCGTAATTTTCAGGATTGGGTTGCACGTAGTATCTTCCGACGAGCACACACACCTATTGACAAGTATGATAAAATAAATATGTTTCTTTTAGCTTTGGACACTTAAGGACTTAGGGAGAGGCACTGTATATAATATATTGTATACGATATTGTGTCTCTGTGTTTGCTCTTAATAGAGATGTGTTGAGTTCAGTCTGGAAGGGGATTGTTCCTGTATATTCCAGACTGAATATGATTATCTGTGTTATGGGGTAGATGTGCTGTAAGGATATAGGGTGTGTGTGTGTGTTCTACACCATCAGTACGGGTTACTCTCTGCTTCTTTTCTGTAACGCCTGTAGATCTCACCGATTGCGTCAAGCGGGTTTCCGAGCCTTGATTTCACAGCACGGTCTGGGCTTGTGCTGCCTGAGATTATCGCGCTGTCATGGCCGGACTTTGCCCTCACGAGAACGTAGCAGAACTCAGGCTCAGTGTCGGTGTCGAACCTCATATCCTTCTGCATAATCTCAAGGTAGAAATCCTGAGGCGTTGGCGTCAAGTTCAGGGTTACGGGGTATTTCCTGCTGTCTTCCTCTGAGTTCACCTCGATGAGTTCACCCTTTGAGTCGAACACTCTCACTGAGTAAACATCATCGCCGCCCCAGTCCGAGACTGTGACAGTGTTTCCCCTCGCAGTAATCTCGACAGGATCATTCGGATTCAGAAGGCTGTTTTGACGTGATGGCAGATTTCCGCGAGTAACAGGAAGCGTTGAACGAAGATGGCTCATTATCGTTATGTCAGGAACAGGTGAGCCGTCAAGATTCTCGCCGGCATTCTCGCTCACATAGACAGCATCGTTTCCGCCCGTAACTTTCTCAGCGTTCCCGATGACAACATAAGGCGGCATAACGTCAGCAAAAGCAGTCCCAGTAATCACAAGTACGGCCATGATTAACACAAATTTTCGCATGATAATTTCCTCCCTAAAGTAATTTCCTAGCCCATGCCCGGACAGCGGCGGCAGAATGATTCTCAAGTTCCCGAAGCCTCTTTGCGTGATTCTTCGCGGATTTCGGGAAGTTCGTCCTTATAGCTCCAAGCAGCGGCACAAGCACCCTCATGTCGTCAGATGCAAGGAGCGTCCGGATTATGCTGTCATTCATCGACTTTCCTGACGGCCACCGTCTGAGTATCACCGCGATATTCTCCGGCGATGCGTGAAGAAGCATGCTCTCCATAGCGTCAGCGTCATTCCCGATCAGGCTGATTATGAGACCTGCGGGGAAATTTCCGGCGTTACCTGAAGCGTCCAAGGCAATCAGTTTCCTTGTCGTGTCATCAAACGGCAGAGACCCCGCAATATCGGCTGTGGTGCTGTCGATTTCGCCTCGTTTGAGAATATCGGTCAACGCTTTCCGGAACTCGACACGATTCGCAAATGGTGCGGAATGTTTTAGTGCTGCGTTCACGACTTTTGGGCGGGACGATTTCATTCGGAGTATTATAGCCCTCATCTCGGTGTCATCGCCTGACTTCCTGTTAGCGTAATAGTCTTTGAAGTCAGCCTCATATTTCGTGAGTATGCCGTCAATTTTTGCTGAACGCTCGGCCTTGAGAGATTCTTCACGGCGTTTCTGCTCGGCCTTGCGGATACGTGCCTTCTCGTGTTCTGAGACGCTCTGTGATAACGCTTCAAGTTCTTCGGGCGGAAGGTTCTTGAGGAGAGTGTATGCTCCTGTAACCTGCTGGAATCGAAAATTATTCTTCTGTCCCGTAACATCAGGGTGAAGCTCGCGGGCCAACTTTCTGAACGCTGAATGAATATCGTCAGGTGTCGCGCCTATTTCGAGGCCGAGAGTGTGAAGACTGGTTATTATTTCTGAGCTTTCTATTAGAATTTCCCCCTTTCATGGAATTTCACGGATTGCCAAAAATTTACCATCGTGTCATCATTTTAATATAAATTTCTCAGGAGGTAAAAGTTTTGACAGCAGCAATAGCGTTAGTACTAGCCCTCGTTGTCTCAATAACAGTGAATGTAATGCTCGTTCTAAGACGAAAGGTCAGCAAGAACCGCTCGGTGCGAACCACAATATTATCGGGCATTCAGAACGTGAGCGAGCTTGCAACGATCCGTGAACGCTTCCAGTCAATCGTATCATTCTCGGACGGAGTGAAGATACCTGGCCTCAACATGAACATTCCAGGAACAACGCGGAAATTTATGCTGAAGTATTACGGTACGATAGTATGCGGGTGCGACCTGTCGAAGGCTCAGGTGTCGGAAAGATTCGACGTGAACAGAGTGAAGATAACTCTCCCTCACAGCGAGATACTTGACATATATGCGGACGTTCACAGCTTCGAGGTTTATGACCAGAGCGCGGGGATTTTCACGAGCGTTAAACTTGAGGACCAGAACAGGGAGGTTGATTCTGACTTGCTGAAGGTGAAGGCTCACGAGCTTGAGAGAGGGATATTGTCGCAGTCGGACGAGAACGTCAGGAAGATCTTAACGTCTGTCGTTGCATCTACGGGAATGGAAGCTGAGATTGTCTTCACTGGTAACGACAGGCCGGAGCTTGGAGTTAACGAGACTATGCTTCAGCTTGAGGGTGCGACAGCTGAATAAGAAAATTCCCCCGCCTTTTACGACGAGGGAAAAATTATTCTACTTCCAAAGCTCCCACTTTGATTGATCGGTGTGGAGAAGGTGATGTGATTTTTCTCCGAGAGGTTCTCCGAGATATTCCTTGTAGCACTGAACGATTGATGGATTCTCGTGCGAGAAGCGGAGGTTCATCTTCCTGTCCATGTCGAGAAGAATCTTTCCTCTGTCCTGTCCAAGCTCCTGACCTTCCTCGATAGGCTGACCGCCGCCGCCAGCGCAGCCAGTCGGGCAGGCCATACACTCAACGAAGTCATACTGTGCTTTCCCGCTGACAACGTCCTCGCAGAGCCTTCTGATATTTCCGAGACCGTGAGCGACCGCAATCCTCAGCTTCTTCCCAGCAATCTCGAACTCTGTCTCCTTTATGCCGTCATAATCGCGGACATAGCGGAATGCGTTTGCGTCAGGGTTCTTGCCAGTAACAAGATAGTACGCGCTCCTCAATGCAGCCTCCATAACTCCGCCGGTTGTTCCGAAGATGTGTCCTGCGCCTGATGCTGTTCCGAGAGGTGCGTCAAATTCGCCGTCAGAAAGTGCCTTGACATCAATTCCTTCTGAGCGAATCAGCCTGTCAAGTTCACGGACCGTCAGAACAACATCAATGTCCCTCGCGCCCGAAGCATTCATCGACTCAACGTCGCACTCGTACTTCTTCGCTGTGCAAGGCATGAATGAGACGTGGAATATCTTGTCGGCCTCAACTCCAAGAATCTGGGCGTACCACGTTTTGATGATCGCGCCGAACATCTGCTGAGGTGATTTTGCTGACGAGAGGTTGGGAACGAGGTCAGGGAACTCCATCTTTATGAAGCGTACCCAGCCCGGGCAGCATGACGTGAACATCGGGAACTTTTCAGGCTTGCCTGCCGCAGCGTTCTTGAGTTTTGCTACGAACTCGCTTCCTTCCTCCATGATAGTGAGGTCGGCCGAGAAATCCGTGTCGAATACGTAGTTGAAGCCCACAGCCCTCAAAGCCGCCGCTAATCTCTCTGCGCTTGCCTCTTCGTGAGAAAGTCCGAGCTGTTCGCCCCATGCAGTACGTACAGCAGGAGCAACCGATGCAATCATTATCTTGTCGCCGGCAGCGAAAGCATCACGTACCTTCTGAGTGTCGTCGCGTTCAACGAGCGCACCAACAGGGCAATGAGTTATGCACTGTCCGCAAACCGTGCAATGTACTTCAGGATCAGTGATTTCATGGCCGCCGGTAACTCCGACTGTCGTTCTTGAGCCTGACTTTGCGATGTCCCAGACGTTCATCTGCTGAACCTTGTCGCAGATCTGGACGCAGCGCATACACTTTATGCACTTGTCATCGTTCCTGATTAACGGGAAATCGCTGTTCCACTTGAAAGCCGCAATGTCCTCATGATACGGGAACGTGTTGATTCCGAGATCGTTGGCGGTCTTCTGAAGCTCGCAGTTTCCGGAACGAATGCACTCAGGGCACCTCGCGTTATGCTGGGAGAGTATCAGTTCAACGTTGACCCTTCTTGCCTGCCTGACTTTGGGGGAGTTGGTGATAATCTTCATGCCTTCCTGAACGATCGTGTTGCATGACGAGACGAGGCGGTCAAGCCCTTCAATCTCGACGACGCATACACGACACGCTCCGATTTCGTTTACTTTCTTGAGGTAGCAAAGATGCGGAATGGTTATGTGATTGAGCTTTGCGGCCTCAAGTATCGTTGTGTTTTCGGGAACTTGTATTGCCTTGCCGTTTATTGTCGCGTTTACCATTTCACTTCACGCCCCTCTCTGAATTTTCCGAAGCCGTAGTAGTCGCAGCGTAAGCACCTGTTCGACTCCTGCTCCATTTCCTCCTGAGTCATTCCCTTTTCAACCAGCTCGAAATCGTGAATCCTCTGGTCGATTGGACGCTCACGCATCTTGACTCTTCCGCAAGCCGGACGGTTATGCGGCACTGGGTCAGGAATCTCAACAGGAAGTGTAATCGGGTGATGGAAGCCGAGATATTCGTCGATGTTAGCGGCGGCAACTTTTCCGGCGGCTATGGCGCGGATTACTGTTGCAGGGCCTGAAACGCAGTCTCCGCCGGAGAATACGCCCTCCATTTTCTCGCCCTTAACCTTCTCGTCCTCAAATGCCTCAATGCAGCCCCACTTCACCGCGATACCTGACTGCTCAAAGTTGTAGCTGTCGATTCCCTGACCGATTGCGACAACGATGATGTCAGCTTCGATTCGGATTGGTTCTGCCGATGCGTCTTTGGGTGCAGGACGGCCTCCCTTGATGTTGGAGATCATCTGCTGTTTCACCCAGAGAGCTTTAGCCTTTCCGTCCTCGCCGACTTCGACCTTCAACGGTGCGGCAAGTTCGAGAATCTCGCAGCCCTCGACCTCCGTAGCCTCGACTTCCTCAGCAAGTGCGGTCATATCGTCCTTGCGCCTGCGGTAAGCGAGCGTTACTTTGTCGGCATTGAGCCTGAGTGATGAACGTGCGCAGTCCATAGCGACATTTCCGCCACCTACAACGACGACTTTCTTTCCTTTGAAGTCAGGAAATTCCTCATCACCGATGCTGCGAAGAAGCTCGACTGCTGACATAACGCCCTTAGCATCCTCGCCTGGAATCTTGAGACGCTTGTCAGTGTGCGCGCCGATTGCGATGTAAACAGCGTCAAACTGCTCACGAAGTTTTGAAAGCGGGAAGTCAGGCCCTCCAACTGAGACTTCTTTGTGGACTTTGATGTCTCCGGCCGTGAGTAGGGTCTCGATTTCCTCATGAAGCACCTCACGAGGCAGACGGTATGACGGGATTCCGTAACGGAGCATTCCGCCGAGTCTCTTTCTCTGCTCGAATATCTCAACGCTGTGTCCCATCATTCCGAGATAGTAGGCCGCTGAAATTCCGCTTGGCCCTCCGCCGATGATGGCGACTTTCTTTCCCGTTGCGGGCGCGGCTTTCTCACCCTCGCGGTAAACTGGAACATGGCCCGAATGGTCAATAGCGTAGAGCTTCAGGCCACGAATGTTGATAGCGTCATCGACCATTCTTCTGCGGCACTTGTTCTCGCAAGGGTGTTCGCAGACCATAGCGCAGACTGACGGGAACGGGTTGTCTTTGCGGATCAACCTCACAGCGTCGGCGTAACGTCCAGCGTTTACGAGAGCAATGTAGCCGGGAATATCGACATGTGCTGGGCAAAGCGTAACACATGGAACGGCCCTGAAGCCCTCTGACGTACACTGATGGCCTTTCGCGTGAGCAACATAATCATCACGGAAGCCCTTGACTCCCTTCAGAACCATGTTAGCGGCCTCGTAACCAATGGCACAGTCTGCTGATGTTGAAATTGTCTCGGCTGTCTTCTCGATTGTCTCAACTGTCTTCATGTCTCCCTTTCCGTCAATGAGATCATCAATCAGTCGTTCGAGCTGCGGAAGACCAACACGACAGGGTACACACTTCCCGCATGTCTGGGCAGCGCATACTTTCAGGTAACTGCTTGCCACGTCGAGCGGACAAAGATCAGGCGGTGCGCCCGTAATTCTCCGTTCGAGGTCCTTGTGAAGGGACTCTACGGCGGCCTGAGCTTTTGTTTCATTCATAATGCTAAGGCGACTCAAAATAGTTCACTCCCTCGTTAATTATTGCGATAAAATTTTTACCCCTTGAACTTGTTAATTATACTATAGATATAAGTTTAGCAGGAAAATTATGCGGTGATGTTTCTGTAGCGTTCGGAGTTCAGAACGTCAAGCATGAATGACATCGGCGACAAGTTCCCGCTCTTGATCATTGCGAAAACTCTCGGTGATGCTCCGCTTACAAGCGTAACTCCCTGCTCGTTCATCGTAACAGGCTGCTGTGTGTTACGGCTCTCGACGTTCCAGAATACGACGTTGGGGAGCTTGTATCCATGCTCGGCAAAAATCTTCTTCGCGTACTCGAAGTTCGTAATGTCAGCCTTATTGCAGTAGTCAAATTCCATGTCGCTTATGATGTAGATTGTTGACGGAAGCTCTGACTGCGGGACATTGTGCTTGACGGCCGTGCTGAGTATAAGCTCGAAGACCGCCTGAATGTTCGTGTTCGCTACCTCATTGAAGCTCGCGCAGTATTTAACTTTCTCGTAAATATTCGCGCCCTTAATCTCGACAAGCTGAGGAGTCATTGAGAACGTTATGAAATGGTTGTGAAACTCGCCCTTATTCCGTTCTGCAAAATATATTCCCAGCGACAATGCCACAGAAATCGGTGAAACATTCCTGCCCCCGTACATTGAGCCTGAGCCGTCAACAACGACAATAGCGTTCTCGCCGTTCGTGAAATCTTCCTGAGCGTTCCATGTCGTATTTATGGCGTTAATTTCGTCAGCATTAAGTCCAGTGTCAAGAATCGGCCGTATTATCTCGTATGGAGTAAGCGTACCAGTATGAAGAGTTGCTTTCCCTGCCGAAACGTCATCGAGGAACGCCATGTAACGTTCGTTGTCGTTCCTTGAGAATGCCGCCCTGTATTTGAACATTGCTTGTGACGGCTGCTTCGAGTAGTCGAACGTGTAATCCTTTGTGCGCAAGTTGTTCTCGATGATCTTGAGCTTTGCGCGGAGTTTCGAGAGAGTATGCCTGTAATCCTTCAGAGACATTCCGAGACTCTTTGCGATTTTGAGGGCTTTATAGCGTGTTTCGGAGCTTGAGGCGTTCACGGACGGAAGCCATTTAGCGAGGAGGGACGGAGATTCGGACTCCATGTCGGATTTCAGTTGTGAGGCAATTAGGCTTAGTGCTGACTGCTCACACTTTGTCCCAAGAAGTTCGAGAATATCATCGTATCGTCCGTATTCGGGAATGAGGCTGATGTTCTTGCTGATGGTTGAAGGGGAATTTTCCGCGAGCCACTGAAGTATCACACGGAAAGTTCTTCGCTCGCCTAGTCCGCCTCTTATGTCGCGGCCATAGAATGCTATCTTTGCGGCCATGTCGCGGTCTTCTGTGAATGCCCTCATGAAGCGCGTAATTATTTCGCCAGGATGTGAGTTACGCAGTGCCCCGATTGTTGCGAAGAGGTCAAGGCAGTCTGAGAGTGTTGACTTGTGAGTTAGCGCGAGATTTTCCGTGAGGGTGTAATTAGCTTCTTCCTTGAGCTGTTTTAACATGCTTCCTCCTGATGAATAAGGCAAGGCGCATCAGAGATAAAAGGAATGTCTCCACAAAATTGCTGTATGCGCCTTTAGGATTGGTCAAAGCACCTTTTAATTTGCCGCCGCTCTAACCCCTTGAGCCAAGGATTTCTCCCACAGGATTTGAACCTGTAACCTGCGGCTTGGAATGTTTATTGCTGCAAGTGCTTTTACGTTAGCAATTATACCACGTTATTCGCTTCATGGCCGGAATCATAATTACAGTAAACAATACCCAGCCTGAGTTACAGCCGCCGCTCGAGTTCCCCACACCCCTGACATCGTCGCTCTGTACAGCTGAAATCACAGGGGCATACGTCTTCCCTTCGTCGAGCCATACTGAAACATTCACTGTGTGATTCGCCGGGACTGCCGTTATCTCCTTTCCGTCAGCGTCATAGAACACCGCAAAATCATCAGCGGCATCGTTCAAAGCACTATTGTGGCTCAAATTAAGTTCAGTCCAATGTTTTGGCTGGAGTCGTCTTGCCGGAGGATGCGGTACACCCTCTCCAAAAACGAAAAAAACTTAACTTAACTCGCACAATTCATATATGTGGGAGTCTTTTTGCGGATTTAGAACAATTTTTTGAATCTGTCCGCCAAAGTCCTCATAAGCTGGCCGAAATTTTCTCGCTTCGAGTCGTCCTGCTCATCATATCCGCTGTTGTCATAACCGTCATCATAACCGGGATTCCCATATGACGGTGCGACATATTCATCCTGTTCGTCGTAAGTTTCATCGTCCTCGTCAAAATCTCCTGTATCCCTGCTTCTTCGTTCGGCACGCTTCTGTTCCTGACGGCTTCGCTGCTCCGAGCGTTCAGAGAGACCCGGCAAAGACTGGTCTGACTCCATGAACATGTAAGGGTCATGCTCAATCATAACCTGATACTTCAGGATCCCGGCCGAGCTGACGTATGAGGCGTTGTTCAATCCTGGCGGCATAGCGTAGACTGGTTCAATGACTTTTCTTACAGGCATCTGCAATATGTCCTCAAGCATTCTGTCAATGCCGGGAGTATTGCTTACACCACCAGAGAGGATTATTCCGTTTGGGAAATGCTGCGGGGTGCATTCTGCCAGAGCCTCACGGATATACTTTTTGAAGAGTTCTTCTATCCTGGCGAAAACTATCTGGAACGCAAAATCAACATCAACACCGTCCCTGCGTAATTCTTCCTCGTCAACGGAGAATATTCTTTTCTTTAGGTGTTCAGCTTCGCCGGGTGATATGTAGAGTACCTGAACTAGGTCATTCCTTATGTGGTCGCCGCCTATGGGGATGCTCATGACGCGGAAAGCACGTCCGTTTCGGTAAAGCACGATTCCAGTTGTCCCTCCGCCAATGCAGATTGAGATACAGCCTGAGCGCATTTCGTCCTCATATACAGCACCGAGAGATGATGCCAGAGGTTTCAGTACGAGGCCCTTAACGTCGAGCCCTACAGTCTGGACGCAGTTCACGATGTTCTGAGCGTTTGCCATTGGAACAGCTACGGTCTGCATCCATATATCCAGCTGACTGCCGTTCATGTTGAGTGGTTCGTCGACAGGCCGGCCGTCAAGCTCATAGCTGGTTGGTATCATGTGGAGGGAGTACAAGTTGTTGTGGGAAGCTGTGGCTAATACCGAGTTTGCTTTTGCGCGGTCAATTACGCGGTTAAGGTCTGATTCTTCGACAGACTTCGATTCACGTCCGCCGAGCGTAACCATTCCATGTGTGGATTCGCTCTGAACGTCCATTGCATCGAAGGCTACTATAACGTTGCTGAGTCTTTTGGCGGAAATCCCTGTTATGCTCTGCGCGTCCTTGAAGGCTTGTTCGACCGACAGCCGGGCATCCTGAAGATTGACAATGATTCCTTTAGAGATTCCGCGCGATGGTGCGCTTCCAAACCCTACAACGTGAATAGAGTCAGGATAACGGCGGTCTCTTTCCGCAACTATCATAGTAATCTTCGTTGTCCCCATACTTAACCCCACTATGAGGTTATCAGATTTTCCCGGCATTTTTCTTTACGTTCCCTTCTTCGTATCTAAATGGTATCTAAATGTGAACTACCGCCCCTCACGGATTTGGCGGCTTCCTAATTCATCAAGGTCAGCGTTGCGACATTTCTGCCCCCGTCTTATGTCCTCTCCAAAGGCGTTTAGGACTTATCGTCCAGGTTTCCTACGCACCGTAGGTACCAAGTTTGATTTTCAAATTACATTTCGTTGTCGGAATTTCTTTTATTCCAATTATTCAACAGTAGTAAATTAGAATTATAACCTACGCAAAACAATTTTTCCCTCGTATGTCGCGTCTATTATATAATTACCGCCCTCATTGATCAGCCTCGCGAACAAATCATCAATTTCTGCGCCTAAGTCATGGCCAGCGTATTTTTCGCGCTGAAGGTAAAGCTCAAATCTCTGTCCGCCGTGTGAGATTTTCAGGAAGAACAGATCCATCCCCGCCCTTCGCTCCCACGTAATATCCGTAGCGGCCTCGAACCATTTGCAGCCCCTGAAATCCTCAAGGAACGATGCTATTACCCCCGTGTCAATCGGCGAAGTGAAAACCCCGCTCATTGGTGCCTGAATTGATATTCCGTCCTGAACATTCCCCTCGTCAGGGATTTTCCAGACCAAACGCCCGACCTCGTCATCAATTTGCCTGCCTCGCTCGAAAAGCCACATTCTACCATCCCGTGAAATACACCATACATGCCCTCGCCAATCAACTTTCACCCAAGCCTTCAGCCATTCTATTTTAGTCCTGAAATGCCCAAGCCCCTCCATCTTTGTGTCGACTCTGACGGGCATGTCGCGTTCGAGAAATTCCTTCATACCGTCGGCATCTTTCATCATGTACGGCCAGAAAGTGAGGCACCTTTTCGGGAAGACATTCCACAATCTCTGCTCCAATGCCTGAGACTGTGATTCTACCCTGTAGCCTTTGAGGGTGAACCAGTACTTATAGTCCGACATGTACATAACTCCTCCCGCCGTGAGTGCCAGTAAGAATAACCTCGATGACTTGACACGCAAAGCCGCTCACTTGACGCTGAAGCACGGGGACAGCGTTTTAATTTCCGGCTCAAGAGTGATTCCCGTACTTTCGTAGACTCTTTTCGCGCACAAATCCGCAAGCTCAATAATATCAGAACTTATAGCATTCCCGCCGTTTAGTATGAAGTTGGCGTGAACTTCCGAGACAAAAGCCCCGCCGACTCTAAGGCCCTTGCAGCCGCATTCATCGAGCAATTTCCCGGCTGAATGTCCTTCGGGATTCTTGAACGTACAGCCTGCGCTTCTCATTCCGACTGGCTGGTTCTTTCGTTTTGCAATGAACCCGGAATATTTTGCCTCGTCCCATGAATCGCCATTCCACGACATCACAACAGAAGCAATGATTATCCCGCTAAGTGTACATCTTCTGTAACTATAGCTGAAATCGTCCTTTCCGAAAGCGACGAGATTCCCCTGAGCGTCTACAGTGTTTACAGCGTTGACATACTCACAAACTCCGTGACCTCCTGCGCCTGCATTTCCCGTTATTGCTCCGCCCAAAGTTCCGGGTATTCCCGCTGAAAATTCGAGGCCTCCGATGTTCCTTTCGCGAAGAGTTTTTACGAGGACTGGAAGACTGAAGCCCGCGCCGATTTCTGCGGTATATTCATCGAGCCATGAGATGGAGCTAAGATTACGGGTTGAGATTACGAGGCCATGAATTACGCCGTCTGGAATAAGAACGTTGCTCCCGCCTCCGAGTACGTATACGGGTGTATTTTCCGCACACCTGACAATTTCCTGAAGCTGCTGGACAGTCTCAGGCTGCACGAAAAACTCTGCTTTCCCTCCCGTTCCAAGTGTCGATAGCGGGGAAAGCGGCCAGTTTTCTCTTATGATTATGTCAGGCAAACGAGGCTTTAATTTATTAAACTTCATCACGCATTCATAAAATCCCGATTAAATTTTTAGGTAATTATACCCTAACATTCCAAAAATTTTTCACCAATTCTGTAAACGTCTCCCGCTCCCATAGTGAGAAGCAAGTCCCCCGCTTTAACCGCAGCCTTCAAAGTTTCAAGAGCATCATCGAAAGTTAGAGCCGAAATTTTACCGTTGCTCAGGCGTATGACTTCCTCCGCCGAGCTGTGAGGACATTCCTTTTCGCCCGCTGAGTATACGGGGAGAATGAATGCTTTTCCCGCAGTGCTTAGAGCTTCCGCGATTTGCCCCGCGAACATGGCCGTCCTCGTAAACCTGTGAGGCTGATACACGACAACGAGCCTTCGTTCCGGGTAAATTCCTCTGACTGCCTCAAGTGTTGCGCGAATCTCTGAGGGGTGATGAGCGTAGTCGTCCATTACGAGAATGTCTGATGACGTTGTGCCTTTGACCTGCATTCTTCGCTCCGAGCCGTGAAAACCCCTGAGGATCTCTGAGCTTGTCCCAAAATCAATCCCGCATAAATCCGCCGCTGAAATTGCCGCCAATGCGTTCAAGACGTTATGTTCGCCTGAAACCGAGAGAGTAAGAATGCCGACCTCACGGCCATGATGCGATACCCTGCACGAAATTCCGCCGCCGTGAGTTTTTGTGATGTCATAAGCTCCCCAGTCCCAGGAATTTCCGAAGCCGTAACGCAGAATCTCGCCGCGAGCCTTGCAGCACATCTCGAAAACGTGTGAAGCTCCCTCGTCCTCAGCGCAGAGAATGAGAGTCCCGCCCTCTTTTCGTCCGTCAGCGAATCTCGTGAAAGCCTTGATTACGTCCTCACGAGTGGGATAGTGGTCAACGTGATCCCAGTCAGCATTGGTGATAATAGCAATTCCCGGGGCGAAAAGCTCGAAAGTTCCATCCGATTCGTCAAGCTCTGCGATGAAGTTTGCCCCTGAACCTGAAACGGCGTTACTCCCAATGTCTGGGACGTTCGCGCCAACGTAGACGGTGGGATTCTTTCCGGCTTTCAGGAATATCAGGCCGGTCATTGAGGTTGTTGTGGTTTTCCCGTGCGCACCAGCAATACCTATACCTTCGGACTTGTTGAAAAGGTAACTCAATGCCTCAGCGCGTGAGAATATTGGGATACCTTTGCTGACGGCATAGACTACTTCGGGATTGTCGCGGCGAACAGCGGAGCTTAGGATCAATGCGTCAGGTTTATAGTGTTCAATGTGTTCGTGAGTATGTGTGAGTTCAAAGGGAATCCCGCCTAAGTCATAATGAGGCAGCTTAAGATCGCACCCTGAGACTTCGAGGCCATGAGCCTTTAGGAGAATTGCGAGGGCACTCATTCCCGCGCCTCCTATGCCCATAAGGTGAACACGGTGGATATTCTGCAATATTTTTTCACTCCTAAGAATGATATGTTAACTTATCTAATTGTAACACGACAACTATAACCATCAGCAGCCCTTGAGGAACGTCGCTCACTCGCCGTAAATTTGCCCCCAAGCCGCCACTATTTGCACCATGTAGTATAATCCTTAACAGTAAGACATCACGAAATTTTAATGAGCAGTCAGTACGAACATGACCCACGATTTTGAAGAACGTTATGATATAAAGTTAGCAGCATCTTGGATTCTCGCGCACGAAAAGAATTTGCCGAAGAAATCTCCGGATGATTGCACAGAAGAGGAATTGCTGAAAATTTTTTGTAAAGGAAAAGAAGCAGGATTAAAGCTGTATCCTTTCAAAAAAGATATTCAGCCCCTCGCCAGGATACAAAGGGTGTTAGGTTTTCTGCGTTCAATTTCTTTTGACACCATATTGGACGTCGGAAGCGGAAGGGGAGTTTTCCTGATACCATTCATGAAAGAGTTTCCAAACGTGAAAGTAACATCGATAGATATTCTTGAAAAAAGGGTAGAGTTCCTAAACGAGCTGTCTGACGCAGCTTTCCCCAATATGCGCGCTGAAAAGAAAGATATTTGCGGCCAACCATTCCGTGACAATACTTTTGACGTTGTAACCATGCTTGAAGTTCTCGAACATATACCAGAAGTGGAACGCGCTGTAAAAGCTGCCGTAAAGATTGCCAGGAAATACGTCGTCGTAACCGTCCCATCAAAGCCCGATAATAACCCGGAACACATTCACCTTTTTACGAAAGATAAGTTAACGAATATGTTCCAATCAGCTGGTTGTGAAAAGCTCCATTTTGACGGAGTAGAAGGCCATATTTTCATGGTGGCAGTAATATGAGAATAATATATAAGTACCCTCGAACACCACACATTGAAGGTTCACGCCTTCAGCCTGGAGATGAAGATTTAAGCCAGATACGATTTGAGAGTATCAAGGGCAAACATTTAGTCATCGAAGAGAAAGTTGACGGAGCAAATTCAGCAATATCATTCAGCGAAGACGGGGAGCTTTTATTGCAGAGCAGGGGTCATTATTTAGCCGGAGGATACCGTGAGCGGCATTATAATTTCATGAAACAGTGGGCGAATTACTACCGTGATACTTTCTTTGAAATACTCGGAACAAAATACATAATGTACGGCGAATGGCTTTACGCGAAGCATACAATCTTTTACGATGCGCTGCCTGATTACTTTTTGGAGTTTGACATAATGGACCGTGAAACAGGAATTTTTCTTGATACTCCTGAACGGCATAAACTTCTGAAGGGCTCGCCTGTTGTATCTGTCCCTGTTCTGGGGGAAGGTTCTTACAAATCCGAGAAGGAAATCTTGAGGCTCATAGGTCATTCAAGATATATAACAGTAAATCAAAGAGAAAATTTATATAAAGCTGCCGTAAAATTAGGCTTATCACCAGAAAGGAATCTTAAGGATACGGATCTTTCGGGCCTTATGGAAGGTCTTTACATAAAGGTAGAAGAGAATGGCATGGTGGTAAACAGGATGAAATATGTGCGGGCAGAATTTCTTCAGCAAGTAGATTTTTCAGAGACGCACTGGATTGACCGGCCAATTATTCCGAATCAACTAGCTGTAAAATGAACGATGGAAATTCTTGACAAGGTAGAGAAATATTTTTTCCCCGAGATGAAGAACACGTTTCAAAATCCAGCTTTTCATGGCGAAGGCAGTGTCTATACGCACACTCAGATGGTTTGCGAAGAGTTGACGAAAATGCCAGATTTCAAGATACTTCCTGAACGACAGAAAACGGAGTTATTCACAGCGGCATTACTTCACGACGCAGGGAAAGTAAAGACGACGCGTTTTGAGAATGGGATTTTGGTATCTCCCAACCATGCTTTAGTTGGCAGTCATATTGTCCGTGAATTTCTGTGGAAAGAATGTAATCTTTGCGGAACTCCAGAGAAGCAGAATTTCAGAGAGACCGTTTGTAATCTTGTACGCTATCACCCCCTGCCAATTCACATATTAGACCACGAGGAACCGCATTTTCAAGCCAGAATGACATCATCAATCGGACAGTTAGCTCAAGATTTTACGTTGAATTTGCTTAGTATACTCTCGGAAGCTGATATTAAGGGCAGAATTGCATCTGACATTGACGAGGGGCTATATCGAATCCAGCTGTTCAAGCTCTTCGCCGAAGAAGCAGGTTGTCTTTGTGAGCATTCTTTATTTGCGGATGAATTCACGCAGCACGCTTATTTTTCCGGAAGAAATGTACAGCCAAATCAGGTTCTTTATGATGACACGTGGGGGCAGGTAAATATGATGTCAGGGCTGCCAGGTACAGGGAAGGATACGTGGATAGCGAAGAATGCCTCTGATTTGCCGGTAATATCTCTTGACGCGCTCAGGGAAGAATTACGAGTGGATCCAACGGAAGGACAGGGCAAAGTAATTCACGCAGCGCAGGAAAAGGCTAAAGAATTTTTGCGTAAAAGGCAGCCATTTATCTGGAATGCAACGGACATTACGAAGGACATAAGGCGAAAGAGTATTAAGTTATTCGAGAGGTATAACGCCAAAGTAAGAATCATTTATCTTGAGACCGAATGGGATACCCTGCTGAAACGAAATGCAGAGCGTGAAAAAAATGTTCCTGAAAACGTGATATTAAAGATGCTTGGAAAATTATCACCTCCCACATCTGAAGAAGCTCAAACAGTTGAATGGCATTGTGCATGAGCGAAGGGGGATTTTCTCTTTATGCTCTCTTGAATCTAGCGCGGTTAACATGTTCTGGCTGCTTATGCTCAATTTCACCTGCCGCGGTCAAAGCCATTCTCGTCAGCATAGGCCCGACAATTTCATACACCAAGACGCTGAACAGTATTATGTTTCTTATCATTCCGCCCATCTCAGAGCCTAAACTCTGTGCGCTGACTACCATTCCAAGTGCAACACCAGCCTGCGGGAACAATGTTATTCCCAGATACTTTTTCACGTTCTCCGAGCAATTCATAGCCGTTGAACTAAATCTCGCACCGTAGTATTTCCCTGCGCACCTCACGAGGATATACACCGCGCCAATGAGCATTACTCCCCCGTCAGCGAGGACGTTAAGCTCAAGCCTAGCACCCGAAAGCACGAAGAATACAGCGTACAATGGTGCTGACCATCTCTGCGAACGCGCCATTATATCGCCGGAATACTCGCACATGTTGCAGAACACAGTACCCAACGTCATACATACCAGCAATGAAGAGAACGCTATCCTGACCTGCCCGATATAGACTTCTCGCGAGGAAAGGGCTATCGTCATGAGGACGAATGAAATTGTCATTGAGAGACGGTTTGAGTTCGAGAAGAACAATTTTTCCAGCATCGTGAGAATATAGCCCATCAACGAGCCGAGTATAACCGAGCATATTATTTCGACGAGGGGATTTATTACGACCGAAATGAGATTTATAGCCCCTCCCGTCATTGCCTGAGCTATTCCGATTGAGACCGCGAATATCACAAGTCCCGCAGCGTCATCAAGTGCGACAATCGGAAGAAGCAAATCCGTTACAGGTCCTTTAGCCTTGAACTGCCGGACGACCATCAATGTTGCTGCAGGAGCGGTAGCACTCGCAATAGCCCCAAGCGTCAAAGCAACCGGCATAGGAAGAACGTCAGCACCGAGCTTCAAGCTCAGGAGTACCAATGCAATGTCAACAAGAATCGTAGCTGCCACAGCCTGAAATATTCCGATGAACAACGCGGCCTTTCCCATTTCCTTGAGACTTGCCGCACGGAACTCGCTTCCAATGTCGAACGCTATGAATCCCAGCGCAATACTCGAAAGTATATTCACCGCCGCCAGGTCCGAAGCTGAACCAAAGCCAATGCCGAATTTTCCCAAAGCATACGGTCCTACGATTACGCCTGCGATTAGGAACGATGTAACGTCGGGGAACATTATGCCCTTTCGCCCAACGGTGTACTTGAAGGCTCTCGTCATGAGAAGCCCGGCTGATAAAGCGATTGCAGTGTTTAGTAGTAATGTCATGTAGTCTTTCCTGCCTCCTTAATCGCGCGAATTATAGCACCGTTGTTCACGCAACTCACTATTCCAGCGGTAAAATGTATAATTATCCCCATCAAGGAAGGTGATCCACACTGAAGGAAATCGAAGGCTCTGTGTTCAGCATAGCGCGCGAAAATCAGCCCGTCGAAGGCTGTACTGTCTCGCGGGCAATATATGATACTCAGGATTTCGGGATAACATATTTCTCGATGGCTCGTGATACTGACATAAGCGCGGAAAGTTATGCGTACCAGAAAATCATCATCAATCATTCAGGGATTCTTGACGTCTATTATTCTGACGGAAGGAACTGGGAACTTAATGTGTGCAACTGTATCATCACTCCCATAAATGTCCCCGTCGGAATGAGGACATCAACAGGAAGTGTTTACACCGAGATAAGATTGAAGGAGGGCGTTAATTTGAACAAGGCAGTACATGAAGGAGAAGTGTTTACTCTGGCTGGCCTCGTACCATATCAGAGCGGGCGAATCGTGAACATGGACATCGTGAGCAATCCGGGCTTGAAGTTCGTTGTCATGGCGTTCGATGAAGGCACGGGGCTTTCCGAACACGCTGCGCCGGGTGAAGCATTGATATTCGCTCTTGAGGGCGAGGGCGTCATAGGCTACGAGGGCAAGGAGTTCACTCTCAAGGCTGGAGAAAACTTCAAGTTCGCGAAAAACGGAAGGCATTACGTCAAGGCAAACGGGAAATTCAAGATGGCACTATTATTGACACTGGAGGACTGAAAAATGAGACGACACATCAAAGGCAACGTAAGCTGGATAGGCTATATCGACTGGGAGCTTGAGTCATTTCACGGCGACGACTACAGCATCATGAACGGCTCAAGCCAGAACGCATATCTCATCGAGGAAGGAAAGACTGTTCTCGTTGATACAATCTGGACACCTCACAGGTTTGATTTCGTTGAGAATCTCAAGAAGGAAATCGACCTCTCCAAAATCGACGCAGTAATCGCGAATCATGGCGAGTGCGACCACTCAGGGGCATTAACCGCTCTCATGGCCGAAATTCCGAATGTCCCAATTTACTGCACAGCAAACGCCGTAAAATCAATCGAGGGTCAATACGGCAAAAGAGGCTGGAACTTCCACGTCGTTAAGACCGGCGACTCCCTCGACATCGGGAACGGGAAAAAGCTCGTCTTCGTCGAAATGAGAATGCTTCACTGGCCCGACTCTATGGCCACTTACATGACGGGCGACAATATCCTCTTCTCCAATGACGCATTCGGACAGCATTACGCGGTCGAGGAACTCTTCAACGACAAGGCTGACCAGTGCTTATTGTGGAAAGAGGCCATGAAGTATTTTGCCAACATTCTCAATCCCTTCGCCCCGATTCTCACGAAGAAGCTCGAAGAAATCACAGCCCTCAACCTTCCCATCGACATAATAGCGACATCACACGGCGCAATTTGGCGTGATGACCCGCTGCAGATCGTCAGGAAGTATGCTGAATGGGCAAACGCTTATCAGGAAGACCAAGTTACAGTAGCCTACGATACAATGTGGGAGGGTACGACGAAAATCGCCCATGAAATCGCCGACGAGGTAAAGCGTCAATCACCGTCAACAGTCGTAAAGGTCTTCAACGTCGCAAAAGCCGACAAGAACGAGGTCATGACGGAAGTCTTCAGGTCGAAGGCAATCGCTGTTGGTTCGCCGACTGTCGGTAACAGCATACTTTCGAGCGTCGCGGGCTGGATTGAGTTCGCAAAGCAGCTGAAGTTCAAGAAGAAAAAGGCCGCAGCTTTCGGTTGCTACGGCTGGTCGGGCGAGTCCGTCAAAATCCTTCAGGAGAAGCTAAAGGATGCAGGCTTCACCGTAATTGACGAGAATATCCGCGCTATGTGGAAGGCGACACCTGAGGATCTTGCGAAGATTCCGGAACTTGTAAAATCTCTCCTAGCGTAACCGCCTTTTCAGGGGGCGAGTTAGAATCTCCGGGCTTGCTTTCAATTAGAGGCTTTATCATTCTGTAAATCTGCCCGCATTTCTTCGCTCCCTTATAAAGTTTTTGAAGCGAGTTGTTGACTTGAGTTTTCGTCTTTGCATGTCGGATAATGCCCGCTATCATCGGTGCAAGCTGTACTTCCCCCGTAAGAATAACGACTTTCTGTGCAATGTCATCGTGTGTGAATAGCCCGTTTCCCGAAATGTCCGAGACAATCTCAACCTCAACGCCTCTCTCCTTCCAGAACGGTATCAGAGCAGCAAAACCGCTGTCCTTAGAGACGATGAAATACTTGCATTCGCTTCCGTTCTCCATGATGAGTTCACCGAGATATGACGATAGCTGAAAATCGAGCGCGTTCTTTGCTCCGGCTTCGGCGTGAATGTATGTGATTTTTGCCTTTGACTCAAGCATTCCGATATTGAGGCTCGGTGCTAATTTATTGGCGTTCTTAGTGTAGAAGATACATACAGTACTGCTTTCATCGAGTTTATGGATACCGTCAAGCCCCGCCGAATGAACGTTCTCGTAGTCCACAAGGTAGTAGCTTCTTTCAGACTCTCTGTCATTGTCGCGTCCTTCCTCCATCGAGGGAGAGTATACCTTGCAGCAGGCACGCCCTGATTTCTTGGCCTCGTATAAAGCAGTATCGCTCTCGTGAATTAGACGGTCGATTGACTTGTCCTCGCCGTGAGTTTTCTGTGCAATTCCTACGCTAACAGAGAGGGCTTTCATCGTCTTTGTATCAGCGTAATACTCAAGAAGTCCGGCCATGAAAGTGTTGACTTTCCGCTCAACTTCAGAAGAATCACGAAGTCCCAAAAGCACAATCATGAACTCGTCGCCGCCCATTCTCGCGCAGAAACCATCAGTGAACTCCCTCTGCATCATTTCAGCCGTAGCCGCCAAAGCACGGTCGCCCGCCTGATGCCCGTACGTATCATTGACCTTCTTGAAGTTGTCGAGGTCGAAATATATGCAGGTTACGTTTCGTTCGTCCTGATTCTTCCTGATATACTCCTGCAAGTACCACCGTGTAGCAAGCCCCGTGAGGTAATCCTGCCTCGCCATCTCAACCATGCGCTTCTGATGCTCTATTTCCTCCGATGTGCTTTCAATCTCACGGCTTATGCGCTCCAAAAGTTTCGAGTAATAGAATTTCAGGAGCGAGGGTGTCAAAGGCTCAGGCCACAAATCATAGAGAGTGCTTAAAGTTTCGGCGTTGATGTCTGTGTGATTCTTGCAGCAGAGGACGTACTTTGCACCGTCAATGAGTCTGGGCGGAATTTTCTTGAGGATAAAGACATTCTGAGCCTTAGCTGTGATGTGAGTTCCGGCCTCAAGCGAGATTATTCTTGATGTCATTCCTGCGGGCGGGGGGACTGCCTCAAGTATCCCAGCAAGATTTTTTCCTGTAACATAAATATTTATCGTATTCGTATTCATGCCCATAATGATAAAGCTAATCCCGCAAAAAGCAAATTCATCATTATTAACGGAAGTATTGTAGCAAGATTCAGAATTAGCATTTTTGTTGCGGTTGACTTTGGGAAAAGGCCGTAATAGTACCCGGCGTTCTGACGCAAGACCCTCGTTGCAGTCCCAAGACCAGACCCAAGAATCAGCGCGAATATCCCCTGAGTTATGCTGAGTTCACCCGACTCGATTGCGCCTCCAGCGAGTGCCAACGACGATGAGACATGGCCGATGCTCGCCGCTGCAACAGCCCAGCCCGAAAGAGGAAGCAATTTCCCCGCGAAAGCCTCACGAAAATATCCGTCAGCAATAGGGACAATGCTGTACGCAATCCCGAACATCACCCACGCAGTCGGAATCGTCCTCAGCATCTTACGCCAAATGCTCACGGAATATCTCGCCCCTGAAAGTTCGTATTCCGACACTATATGACCATGCTCACGTCTCAGCATATACAGCGCGAAGAAGAAGCGTATTATGCTCCGTAGCAGCAACGAAGCCGCGAACACTCCGCCCGCGACTCCGGCCATGCTGACAGCGAGCATGAATGTTGACGGCCATCGTCTCAGGTATGACGGAAGGGGAAGCATCAAGACCGACCATATTGCGGAACGTTCGGAGATTTCGCCGCGAGAGAGTGATGATGACAGCACAGCAGCTCCGGCCTTTGACGACCCCGTGCTGATTGCGATTGCAAGTCCCGTTACTGCAGGAATGCTTCGAGGAATGAAACGCCTCATTATGATGTCGGAGATTTTCAGCCTAATTATGACCTCAGCAACGAGGAGGCCAATTATTATGTCGATGGTTAAAAGCAGCTCGCCCCTAATCAGACCGCTCATCTATGCAGAATTATCACCGACATGTATTCGTCAACGTCATTTAGAGCCTCTTCGCCCTCTAATATTCTTTCGCGTTCGGAAATGCCGGCATGGTCAACGCGGATTATCCGGCTGAATTTTGAGCCGTCAATGAGGCTTCGTATGTCATGGATTGCTGTGGGCTTGTAGATTACCACTGCGTCGGAATGCTCTATAGCCATTGCAATTTTCTCCGGTGAAGCTGTGCCGGGAATTATTGTGAGGATTTCGTCGGACATTGCGAGAAACTTTTTCGCGCACGATGACGCAACCGAATGCGCCGATATTCCGGGTATGAATTTCACATCGACCATCATAATCCCCCTCAGTGCGTCAAAGAAGTATGCCCCTGTCGAATAAAGCACCGAGTCCCCAATCACAGGGAAGAATATCCTCCGTCCTTCCAAATTCTCCTTCATGTCCTCAATCTGAGAGCGTATGATCTCGTCCCTCTTCTCTGAGTCTCGTATCATTGGGAAGTAAACGGGCGTTATGATTCTTTCGGGGAAGTGTTGAAGTATTACCCTCTCAGCGATACCAGCCTCGTCAATCTTAGAACGCGGTGCGATAATTACGTCGGAAATTTCAGCCTCATGTAGTGCCTCAAGAGTAACAAGCTCAGGATTTCCCGGTCCGACTCCGGCTATGATTAAGAGTGTTGGATTTGTCATGATAATTTTCCCCGCCATATTTCAGACGGGGATTTTTGAATGATTATAGGTTAGCAAGAAGCCAAAGGAATCCGAAGCCCTCAAGAGTGATCGTGTCGCCCTTGAAACTTTCGCCCGTCATCATGTCGTGGTACTCGAAAAGCCCCTCAAGATTCTCACTCGTCCTAAAAGTCTGAGGCTCATTGCTGAAGTTGAAGAAAGCGAGCATCTTCTCTTTCTTTGTCTTTTCGCCGTAGTAACGACCGATTCCGAGAACGTGATTGTTCCCAGTTTCAACCAGCCATGTGTCGGCCTCATTCGCAAAGACAGACTGAGTATCGCGGAGGCTCGTGAGTTTTCGTATTGCGCCGAAGATTTTTCCCTGCGTAGTGCCGCTGTCCTCGCGTTTTTCAGCGTCCTCCCAATGGAACGCGCCCCTGTGAACGTACCTGCTGTCGGCGGCCTTGTCTGGGTCAGGGCTGTTATGGTAGCTGTAGTCGTTGAGCTGACCGATTTCGTCCCCGCTGTAAAGTACGGGTATTCCGCTCTGCGTAAACAGGAAAGCGTGAAGCATGATGTCGAGTTTTACGGCTGAGTCTTTGTCGGCTGACTCGAGTCCGCAGAGTGAGGCTGTCGTTCCGCACATTCTAGCGTCGCCAAGTTCGGGCGCGTCGTTGTATGTCTCGCCTCTTGACGGTGAACCCTTGAAGTCTCCCTTGAAGTAGTCGTTGAGGTACTTTTTGTGAGCAACCTCGTCGATCCCGAAAGTCCTCAAGAACGGGTAATCGAGTCCCCAGCCAATATCGTCGTGGCACCTTAGGTAGTTCAGGAAGACGTACTGCTTCGGGAGTGAGAAGACGCTCTCAAGTTGGTGCTTCATGAGGCGCGTATCCTGAGTCGCAACGGTGTGCCAGGTGCTTGCCATCGTCGTAACGTTGTAGAGCATGTTGCATTCGGGCTTCTCGACTGTTCCGAAGTATGGTACGACCTTTGACGGTTCCATAACGACCTCGCCGAGAAGGAGCGTTCCGGGACATACGATTTCGGCGGCCATTCTCATAATCCTTACGAGCGTATGAACCTGCGGGAGATTACGGCAGTTTGTTCCGAGAGTCTTCCAGATGTAGGGTACAGCGTCGAGCCTTATGATGTCGATGCCCTGATTGCAGAGGTACAACATGTTCTCGGTCATGTCGTTGAATACGACGGGGTTGCGGTAATTCAAATCCCACTGGTAGGGATAGAAGGTTGTCATTACGACTTTGCCGGACTCCTGATTGAACGTGAAGTTGCCCGGTGCTGTCGTCGGGAAGACTTCAGGAAGATTCTGCTCGAACTGCATGGGGATTTCCCAGTTGTCGAAGAAGAAGTAGCGGTCCTGAAATTCCTTCTCGCCCCTGCGCGCTCTCTTTGCCCATTCGTGATCCTCGCTCGTGTGGTTCATGACGAAATCGAGGCAGACGCTGATTCCTTTTGAGTGGCACTCCCTAGAGAGGTCAGCAAGGTCTTCCATCGTCCCCAAATCCGGCCTTACCTTGCGGAAATCGGAGACAGCATAGCCGCCGTCGCTTCTTCCTTTGGGGGTGTCGAGAAGGGGCATGAGGTGGAGGTACGTTACGCCGCATTCTTGAATGTAGTCGAGGTGGGACTTAATGCCCTTGAGGTTCTTGGCGAAGCACTCGGTGTACATCATCATTCCGAGAATGTCGTTGCCTGCGTACCAGTCTGGGACTTCAGCGCGTGCATCGTCAAGGTCATGCTTGAGGTAGTCGGGGCGTTCTTCCCAGCACTTCCGGAGCATCGAACAGAAGTAGTCGAATGCCTGTTTGTCGCTGCCGTAAAGCTCATAGTAGAGCCACTTCAGCTCGTCGTAATGTTTTGCGAGCCTGTCTTCAAATTTATTCATGGCAGAAATTCTCCTTTGCGTCAAAAATTTTAGGGATTGTGTGTATTATTATAGCGTAGAAAGAATTACCCTGCCTGAGAAATTTACGCAGACAAAAAAAAATTCCCCTGCCGTTTCCGACAAGGGAGAGAAATTTTCGTGATTACCTCTTGAGGTTGACGACTTCCTCGAGTATCTGGTCGCTGACTGTAACGACTCTCGTGTTCGCCTGGAAGCCTCTCTGTGCGATGATGAGGTGTGTGAACTCTTCCGTGAGGTCAACGTTCGACATCTCGACGTACTGTCCCATGATCGTGCCCTTTCCGTTTGAGCCTGCGCCGTCGATGTTGGCCGTTCCTGAGTTGACGGAAGCTTGGAACATCGTGTTGCCGACCTTTTCGAGACCCTGTTCGTTTGCGAACGTCGCCACAGCCACGCGGTAAAGCGGTATGCTCACGCCATTACTGTATGAGCCTGTGATTGTCCCGTTTGCGGAAACTGAGTAATTCTTGAGGATACCCATCGTGTAGCCGTCCTGATATACGGGCTTTGTCGTTGTCTCCGAAGCGAACTGAGTTACGCCGAGAAGTGCGTCGCCGCCGCCTCCGAAGTTAAGCGTTATTGGGCTGTTGGGCTGACCGTTGAGGCTGAACGGTACGGTGATCGTTACTTCAGCATTCTCTGTGCTTCTTAGTGAGCCATCAGCGATTGCGTTGCTGATTTTCCCTGAGCCGTCGAACTCGATTTCGCCTGAGCGGGGGTCTGGCATTACGCTTGACATTATGTCGTTGCCGTTCTCGTCCTGCTCAACGATGAATGCTTCCCATCTCCAGCGGTTCTCGGTTACTTTCTTGTACGTAACTTCGAGGGTGTGCTCCTTGCCGTCATCGTCGTAGATTGTTGCCTTCGTCGCATGGTAGCCGCCCTGAGCTGTTGTGCCGAGTGTCGTCCATGAACCGAGCTGATCTGTAGGCGCAGGGCTGTCGAGTGTCTGTGCAACCATGAAATTCAGCGCGTCAGATCTCGAGCTTGCATTGCTTGCTGTTCCCGCTGCTATCTGGAAGTTAGGCCCTAATACAGCAGTACCCGTTCCTACTGTGCCTGACAGTACGCGGAAACCGAGAGGCACATTGTTATTGCTGGTCTCGTTCCAGTCCACGCGATCAAATGAGCCGTCAGCGTTGAAGAATACGTTTGCCTCAAGTTTATGCATCGACTTGGGGAGAACTGCACCGGTGTTGTCGAGTGCTGTACCATTCTGTATCTGTGTTGCTGTCGGGGCAGCCATATTAGCAAGATCCGCGTTGCTGTAGCCGTAGTACCACAGAACCATCTTTGACACCGTTTTGCCCAAATCTGAAGGCGACTGTGCCTCCATATTGCTCTCCTCAAATTCGGCGATGAAGTTGAAGTCCTGCTGTACTCTTTCATCTCCGGCTGATGTTGTAACTGTCGGAGCACCCGAAAGGCTGAAGTTTGCGTAGTCCATTTTGCTCTTCACATCATAGTTGAAGACAGTACTGCTTACCTGCAAATGCGCGGCACTACTTGTAAGGTCTCCTGTAAGGCCTCCAAGGGTCGTGGCTACTTCATCATTATTGCCGTCAAGAACATTTAGCGTGCGTATCTGTACAGTCCCTGTATCTTCACTGTAACTTGCTGTGAAATACTTCGGGGGAACCTGGCCGGGAAATCTGTATACAGGCTTGTAGTATGAGTCGATTGTATCCTGTGACGGAGTTGTTGGACCTGCTGTTGTCGTATTCGTCGCAGCATTGTATGTGTATACCTGAAGAGCATTCCCATTCATAGTTACGAGATTATTGTTTTCATCAAGCCACCCTACAAGGTTTACATCATCGCTTGTGGTGGTTACGTTCGTTGTCTGTGATGATGTATAGTTAGTGCCGTCATAAATTATTGTCGGAAGGCTCAGTTCTGGCTTGCCCGTTGAGCTGTTTATGTTCAGCATGTCGAACGTAATAGTTGTAGTCTCACCGCCGTTGTTCAGTGCGAAATCAAGGTAATTCACGCCTGTACCGGTTAAGTTCTTTGTCCCTGTGCCGCGAATGTTGCCTGGAGTCGGAGCTGATACTGTAGCTGTAGGGTCTCCGTTGAAGCCCACTGTCTTAAAGCTCATATCATACTCTGCACCGTTCATTGAGACTTTCGCCATTCCTGCATTGAGTCCGTTTGCACCAGCCACAGCATTGAACGGAAGATCCGCGAAACCATATGACAGGAAATTCCCCTGCCTGCTGTCAAGGTTGCACTGGTAATCAACGCGGGTCGTGGCCTTTGCCTCCATCTTCTGACCAAGCGGAATATTTATCGTTGAGAGTTCCGCAGCCTGCTGGAAGCCCTCAAGCGCAGTTTCTTCCATCTTGTAGCCCTGAAGTTTGTAGCCTGAGCCTGACTGCACAAGATCTGAATTTCCGTCAAGAGTGCAAGCTCCCGAACGGCTGAAGAGCTGGTTCGATCCGTCTGTGTAAACGAAGAAGCCTCTGTCCTGGATCATCATGTCCGATGAGTTCCCCGTGTATGAGCTTGAACCCTGTGTGTGAACTGTCTCGATTGCCGCAACGCTTACGCCAAGTCCTACCTGCGCCGGGTTGATGCCTCCCCTGTTGCCGTCTGCGCTTGAAGCGTACTTGTTGGCCTGATACATCAAGTCCGCGAAGATCGTGTTGTCCTTCTTGAATCCTGTTGTGTTTGCGTTGGATATGTTGTTGCCCGTTACGTCGAGCATGGTCTGGTGAGCGCGAACACCCGTTACCGCTGTCATCAATGATCTTAACATTTCCCGTATTCCCTCCTGTGATATTTTCCGTGATTTATTTTACTCTGGCCGGGCGTCCTTCCTGCCGTGTCTCGTCCGTGAGAGCAACTTTATTCTAGCTTATTACTGATACTCCTTCAACCTTTTCGAGCGGCACTTCACCTTCTGTAGTGTCGAGAATAGTGCTTCCGTTGGGGTCGAACCAAACGTGATTGACTACTGCGACTTTCTGAACCGCTTCTTCGCCGTCGCCTGAGGTGAAAGCCACTGCCTTGCCAATATACTGAACGGCGTTGAATTTGTTGGCATCCGACATGCTGGTTAAAGTCTTGTTCATGTTCTGCATCTGCTCAAGGCTTGAGAAAGTTGCCATCTGCGAAATGAATTCCCTGTCCTCCATAGGATTGAGGGGGTCTTGATTCGAGAGTTCGGCAACCAGAAGCTTGAGAAATGCGTCCTTGCCCAATGCGTCATTCGTAGCTGTTGTTACGGACGATGAGCTGTTCGTCTGCGTCGTGTTAATGTTTGCCAGATTGCTGTAATTATTTACGTCTGTTACGGGCATATTACCATCTCCTTTTATGCTATCCAGTACAACAGCCCTTCCTCAATATCTGCCCTGAAATTTTCTGTTTCATCGTCATCATCTGAGGCCGTGAAACTGTATGCACTTCTCTGGTTTTCGTTCCCTGAATTCCGGCCCTGACCGCTGTTGTCCTGCTGAACATCTACCGTGAACTCTGACACCTGAACTCCCTGCTGCAACAAGTTATCCCTGAGCTGCGTCAATTGATTCTGGATTATTTGTCGGATTTGCTCGCTTGCCACTTTAACGGAAGCCTCAACGCCGGAAGTTCCGGAAGTGAGTTCGACCGTTATTCTTCCGAGTGCCGGCGGGTCAACAACGATGTTAGCTTTCCTCACGCCTTCAGAGCGAATGAATCGGACGACATTGACGATCCCGTTTCTGAGGGTGCGACCTTGAGACTGAGTGCCTGTAATTTCATACGTGCCTGTCCTGAGACTAAGGGGACGAGTGTTGACGCGGGAGGCTGTGCGCTTCACACGTGTTACGCTGTCAAAGAAAGATTGGAAATCGCTGAGTGCCTCGTTACGGCGGGTATCGGAGCGAGTTTCGGTGCGCGTGTCAGTCCTCGATGTTGAGCGTGAAGTCCTTGCGCTTGAGACCGGGACTCTTTCGGTTGAAGGCATGTCGCTATTCCTAGACTCGTTGCTTGGGGACTGCGAGGGCTGAGGTGTTCCTGACTGCGCGACTTCTTCATGGCCGGGCTGATCCGACGTGCGTGAAAACTCTGTGCCTTTAGGCTGGGTGTCGTCCGTGATTTCGGGGCGTACTTCCTGAGCTGTTGCCTGAGTCCTTCGTGATGATTGAGGCTGAGTGCGTGAAGGTCTGTCAGCTCGTGAAGTGGTAACTGCTGATTCGCGCGATGATTCTTCGGGCTTTGCGGGCTGTCCTTGCTGAACCTGAGCGAGTCCGGCCATGACAAAATCAGCGTCAGGGATTTCTGCCATGTCTTCGTGAGTCTCTGAGTCCTCGTGCTTGTCGAAAGCTGGGATCCCGTAATCATTCGCGTCATATTCCGGCGTTGCTTGCGGTGCGCGGTCAGGGGCGGGAATTTCCGGCAATTCAGCCTCAGCGAGAACATTCAGGGCTTGCGAGGTATTTTCGCGGGCTGGGACTTCGGGAGTCTCGGCGCGTGTAATCAATGTTTCAGGCTCACTTGCTGGAACTTCGGGGGCTTTGCGGGTCTCAGTACTTGCGACACGCTGACGGAGTGAGCGGGCTTCGCGTGGCGATGTGCGTAAAGGCTCGTGATTCTCTGACGGTTCGGAAACTTCCTCAACATCTGTGCTTGATGAAGTCTTGATGCTTTCGGGGACTTTGGGAGTCTCTGTGCCTTGAACATGCGGAGTCTCGCGGAGATTTTCGGGCTTCACGGTGTCAGTGTCAATGTCAGGCTCAGTGATAACCTGCGTGTTATTGCTGTCATGCTGAATGCCCTCAGGTTTGGGAGCACTCTCGGGCGCGTCAGTCATCTCAAGTTCCGGCTGAATTTCCGGGACGTCCGTCTTGTTAACACCAGGAGTCTCATGAGACTTTTCGGGCCTCACAGTGTCCGTAACAATGTCAGTGTCGGGCTTCGTGATGTTCGGCATGTCGTTACTCTCGTTGTGTTCGGGAGATTGGGGAATTTCTATGGCTTCCGTATCCTGAACATTGGGAGTCTCGATAGGCTTTTCCGGCGCATCAGTCATTTCAAATTTCGGCTGAACTTCTGAAGCTGGAATGTCAGGCGTGATTTCGGGCTTTACGTTTTCGGCTGGGACTTCTGGAGTCTCCGTCTCAGTCTCAATATGCTCAGGGATTTTGACATCGTGAGGCTCTGAGGGAACTGGGATTTCCTGCCTCACAGCTTCAGGGATCTCGGGGGATACTTCGGGTTTTGCGGGCTGAGTCTTGTCCGTTTCTTCAGACTGAGGAATCTTGGGAGCTGGATTTTCGTTCATGGCCGGCTCTCTCTCTGGAATTACGGGCGTTATATCTTCGGCCTCAAAATTCGCTGGTTCAGGCTGTATTTTCTCAGCATTGACGATGACATTTTCCGGACTTTCTTCAGCGGGCTTAACGTCAGCAAAAATATTCGTCCTAACAGTGCCTCTAACTGTCGCAACCTGCCCTGTCTCAATGTCAGGCACAGAGTCATTCACGATTTCCCCCGAATTAACATCGTCTGTGTCCGTGAATGCGCGAAGCTGTAGGGTAACTGTACGTTCCTGCAGTGCTTCAGAGTTTTCGAGTGCGGTCTCAGGCTCAAGATATTCAGGAACGTCAACATTAGGCGTCTCGGCGATTTCAGGCTTTGAGTCCTGTGCTACGGGGCGCATGGTATCCAGCTTTGGTGCTTCATCAACGGGCAAATCCTGCAACTCAGGCTCAGTAGCGGGTACGTCAGTCTCGGGCGATTCCTGAATGACTGGCTTCGAGTCCTGCGTTACAGGCTGAGGAGCGTCGGGTTCCTGAGACTCATTACCTTCAGACTTGGGAGGCTGGGGAATTACAGGCTTTGAGTTTTCTGCTATTGGTTGAGGAATGTCCAGCTTCGGCGATCCGTCAACGGGCAATTCCTGTGATGGCAACTCGAGATCAGGCGCGTCGGCCTTTGGAGACTCCGTAATCGTCAGCTTCGAGTCCTGCGTTACAGGTTGGGAAGCGTCAGACTTCTGAGGTGTATTAACTTCAGACTTTGGAGACTCGGGAATTACAGGCTTTGAGTTTTCTGCTACTGTTTGAAGAATGTCAGGCTCAGGCGATTCGTCAACGGGCAATTCCTGTACTTCCTGCTCAACATCGGGCACGTCAGTCTTCGGAGACTCCGTGATCGTTGGCTTTGAATCCCTCGCTATGGGCTGAGGTTTGTCATTCTTCGGCGACTCAGTGAGTGGCAACTCTTGTGATGATGGCTCAGTATTGGGCACGTCAGTGTGTGGTGTGTCCGTCATTGTCGGCTTTGAATCTCTTGCTGCAGGCTGAGGTGTGTCATTCTTCGGCGATTCGGTGAGTGGCAATTCTTGTGCTTTCGGCTCAAAATCAGGCGTATCGGCCTTAGGTGTTTCTGTAGTTACAGGCCTTGAATCCCTCGCTATAGTCTGCTGGTTATCATTCTTCGGCGACTCAATAAGCGGCAACTCCTGTGATGACGGCTCAGTATTGGGCACGTCGGCCTTTGAAGACTCCGTGATTGTCGGCTTTGAATCTCTCACTGCAGGCTGAGGAGTATCATTCTTCGGCGACTCAATAAGCGGCAACTCCTGTGATGACGGCTCAGTATTGGGCACGTCGGCCTTTGAAGACTCCGTGATTGTCGGCTTTGAATCTCTCACTGCAGGCTGAGGAGTATCATTCTTCGGCGACTCAATAAGCGGCAACTCCTGAGATTCCGGCTCATTATTAGGCAACTCGGATCTTGGTTGCTCCTGCCTGACAGGATGGCCTTCCGCTTCTACACTCTCAGCCATGTTGTGCTGGCTTGAAAATGGGTGCTGAAATTCCGGCTGCTTCACGTCCGCTTTCGGTGTAGCAAAATCCGGCTGTTCTGTTATTGGCGTTTCAGAATAATTCTCGGCTTCAGGTCTATTGTCCTCCGTATTTGCATGCGGCAATGTCCCAACTTCCGGCTCATCATAAACAACCGCAACGCCCTCGTCAAAATCATTCTGTGGCGAAAAATCTGCCGTCTTCCTGATAGGAGCGTCCATAACCCTCTTAGTGTCAACAAAAAGATTCCTCCATGTATCAGTCCCAGCCGGTTTAGCTTCAGAACCTTCAACATCGTCAGCAACAAATTTCACACTGTTGAACGAAGAAGTTCCTCCTCTCCTCAGTGTCAATACCTGTGTGTTATCTTTGGGATTAGTGTCAATGACTTCTTTCTGCCCTGTTTCTTCGCTAGTAGTATATTCTGCAACCAGAGCGTCAAATACTCCTGTATCCTTACCATTCACTTCCTGATGCTTGCTGTCAGAATTTACTCCGAGCGTCTGTAAACCTAATTGTGCCTGAAGAAACGACCATATTCCTGCCGGCATTTTCTGCAACCTCCTGAATTATGATTTATCTCTGCTGGGGATGCGCCATCAATTCGGTTATCCTTGCTGCTTTTGTCGGCTTAATTTTGCCCATAATTGAGGCCCTCGCATCATTAGGCAGCCTCATCAGCAATTCTACGGCCATAGCATCGCGCAACTGTTCAACCACTGCCGCAGCGTTTCTTGCGGACATGTCCTGATACGTACGCGCTACCTGATTCATGAGTTCCTGTTCCGTCTCAGTAGGGCCGTTTGCTGTTCCTTCTGTTGCCTGACTGGTTTCCTGTGCCCTGAGTCTCCTCTGCTTCCTGGCGATGTCACGCGAAAGTTCAACGAGTGCAAGCTCCCTCTGTTCATAGACTTCCATTCTTGCAACATCACGGCTCTCAAGCGAACGTTCAAGAGCGTCAAGCCTTCTCTGCCACTGTTCAAGCTCAACTGCCCGGCGTGCTCCTACACTGAGTGCATAGAACTCCGGGACCTCAAAGAACTTTGCAAGATCTTTCCCAAAATATGGAATATTAGGTATTATGTTCCAGA
>CALGGR010000040.1 GCA_937915755.1 uncultured Fretibacterium sp.
TAAAGATCGGTAAGAGTATGGACAAGCTCGCGACTTCAGTCGTGAGTAGTTGACTTTCTACTTGCTCAGTATATCGCCTCGTGATACGTCCTTTCCAAACTCGATGAAACCTCCCGTTGAAGTTAGCGGGAGGCTTTTTGTTACTAGTTTTCGGAGTCTGACTCACCGTCAGCAATATCGAGCATATCATCTTCGCCGTCAGCAGAAAGATTCTCAAGCTCACTCAAAATCTCTGAGGCCATAGCTGCGTCATCATCCTCTGTCCGCATCACTTCCCCAGCCTCTGGAATGTAGCCGATGCCATCGTTGGCCTTAAGCATTATCGCCTTCATGATTTCGTCCTGCAAAGCCGGGTTTTCCGCGAGGAATTTTGCGACGGTCTCTTTGCCTTGACCTAGCGTCTCTCCCTTGTAGGTCAGCCATGAACCCTTCTTGCCGATTATCCCGTAGTCAACAGCCATGTCAACAACCGCAACTCCAACAGGGATTCCCTTCCCGTAAATTAAACTCGCATGTGCTGTCCTGAAAGGCGGGGCAAGTTTGTTCTTCACGACCTTAAGATACAATTCATGGCCGATGGTAACATCGCTCTTCTCAAGTTTCTTCCCGCGTCGAACCTCAAGGCGTATCGAGGCGTAGAACTTCAGTGCGCGTCCTCCCGTTGTAGTCTCGCTAGGACCGGGGGCGTAACCTGTCGATATTAACGCTCTAAGCTGGTTGATGAAAAAAACGGTGCAGTTCGTCTTCGAGATTATTGACGCAAGACGCCTCAGTGAGTATGACATGAGCCTGGCCTGAAGCCCCATCTGGCTCTCGCCTATTCTTCCGTCAATCTCTGCCTGCGGTGTCAGAGCTGCAACCGAGTCAACAACAACAACGTCAATCGCTCCTGTCCTCACCATCTGATCGAGAATATAGAGTGCCTGTTCGCCGCTGTCGGGCTGTGAAAGATAGAGATTATCGATGTCAACGCCCAAGGTTTTTGCCAGACGCGGATCGAGAGCATGTTCAGCGTCAATGAAGGCCGCTACACCTCCTGCTTTCTGTGCCTCAGCGATCGCACATAGGGCGATTGTGGTTTTTCCCGAACCTTCAGGGCCGAATATCTCGACGATCCTTCCTTTGGGGTAGCCGCCTATTCCTAGCGCAACATCAAGAGGAAGTACACCGCTGGGTATGACTTCGATACTTTTCTTCGCGGTTTCGCCCAGTCTCATTATTGCGCCGTCGCCGAACTTGCTGCGAATATCGCCGATTGCGTCCTCGAGAACCTGCTCGCGGGTCGTCTGTCCTGATTTCTTTGCAGCTTTAGCCAGAGTAATCACTCCCTAATATCGTAATGTGAAATTTGCCCGAATAGTATACAGCATTTCGCAGGGAGAATTTTAATGTCCGCGAATTTCCTTCCACAGTTCAGAAAGCGCAAACCTAACCGCCCTCATCCTGACTTCCTCACGATTTCCTGGCAGTCTCTTCATCATTGACCGTTTACCCTCGCTTCCGGCAATCCCGAACCAAACTGTCCCGACAGGTTTTGACTCGCTTCCACCGTCGGGGCCTGCGATTCCCGTAGTCGAAACCGCAAAATCAGCACTGTAAACTTTCCTCGCACCTTCCGCCATTTCCTGAGCGCACTCCGAGCTTACCGCACCGAATCTCGAAAGCGTCTCACTCTTAACCCCGAGAATCTTCATCTTCGCGTCATTGCTGTAAGTTACCGCCGAGCCGTTGAAGACATCAGAGCTTCCCGCGAGTTCCGTTAGCGCGCCTCCGACAAGCCCGCCCGTGCATGACTCAGCGCAAGCTACCATGACTCCCTTAGCCCTCGCCTCAATGAGAACAGCGTCAGCTATTGACCGTGAGCCTTCAGGAAGAACAAGCCCATCAAATCTTGAGCGTGTCAGACCTTCAGCCCATGCTACAGTCTCAGGCTCGCCCCTCAAAATCAATTCAACCTGCGGGAATGCAGGAAGTATCGAAACATGAAGCCTCTCATTCTTGATGACTTCGGGAATTTTGCCGGCTATCGTCATTTCGGGTGTGTCGAGGATTATCACGGAGGCTGTACGCTTTTCGTCGGTCGTGAAAATTTCGGGAAATTCCTGCCTCGTCATGGCCTCATACTCGAAAGGTACGCCGGGAAGTGCGATGACCTTCGTACCTTCACGTTCAAACTTTATCCCAAGCGCGAAACCTGCGGGGTTAAAGACAGTCTCCGCGAGTTCTGGAATCATTGCCTGCGGGTCTCTGACGCTCTCGGTGTAGGCCAGCCTCTTGGGGGCATTCCTGACACGTTCAACAACACGGTCATAGGCTTTGTTATCGGCTTGAAGTCCGCAGCCTAAGTATCGTGCTATTGCGTTGCGTGTCTTGTCGTCATGAGTTGGGCCGAGTCCTCCCGACATTATGAGAACGTCCGTCTTCCCAACCCAGCGCGACAAAAGGGAAATGATTTCGTCCTCCTCGTCCGAGATTACTTCTATGCGTTTGACTTCCCAGCCCTTCGCGTGAAACTTTCCGGCCATGAAGTGAGCGTTCTTCTCAAGCCTAGCACCGCTCAATAATTCGTCGCCTACTGCCGCCAATACTGCGCTTTTCATTACAGCCAAGCCTCCATTAACCCGTAAATCCAACCTGAATGATAAAGGTATGCGTTAAGCCCCTGAAGTATCAGGTTGCCCATTATTCCACCAACAATGTCATCTGCCATTATCCCCCAGCCGCCCGGCAACTTCTCCATCGCGCATACAGGCCATGGCTTGAGTATGTCTATCAGTCTGAACAGGAAGAAGCCCGGAATTATGAAGCCTTTGGGGAGAAGATATATCGTCAGCCACATTCCAGGAAGCTCGTCAATGTTGAGGAAGCTAGGATCTTTCTTGTTGAAATATATCTCAGATTTTCCCGTAACATAAACGCCCAACAGCGACACAGCCATAATCGCCAAAATCGGAATGTCAACGAAAATGCTGACGACGCAGGCCGCCGCCGAACTAACAGTGCCGGGCATTCCCGAAGGAATAAAACCAAGCCCGAACAAACTCGCAATCCACACATAATAAGGATAATTCTTCATGCTATCACCTCTCCGAATAAATCATTTTCCGCGCAGTCGTAGATTTTTGCCCTAACAATACTGCCCGGCTTCAAGTCTTCAACATTCCCTGTGAGCGTTACAATCCCATCAACTTCGGGAGCATCACGGTATGACCTTCCGCAAACCACGTCTTCATTCTCGTCGACTAGAACATCAAGCTCGCGCCCGATGAATAATTCTCCGCGTTCCTGCGCTATTTCTGACTGAAGCTCCATGATGCGGTCGCAGCGTGATTCGGCTGCCTTACGCGAGACTTTGCCCTTGAAACTTGCGGCCTTTGTTCCCTCTTCTGGTGAATAAACGAACGCACCAAGCCTGTCGAACTCAATATCGCTCACAAAATCCATGAGCCTCCCGAAACTCTTTGCGTCCTCGCCTGGAAAGCCTGTCATTACAGTAGTCCTCAGTGTAAACAGAGGGGCAATCTCACGAATGTACGTGAATATTCTCCGCATGTGTCCTTCAGGGCATGGACGGTTCATTCGGGCGAGTATTTCGGGGTCTGAATGCTGAATTGGAATGTCAAGGTAGTGGAGGATTTTATCCTGCGACATCAGGAAGTTGGTTAGTGCCTCGTCGACACGATTTGGGTGAAGGTATAGCAATCGCAGCCATGTCCCAGCCGGAACTGTGGCGTTAAGCTCATGTATCAGTGTCCGAAGGTTCGTACCGTCCGAAAATTCCTGACCGTAGACCGTCAAGTCCTGACCGACAAGGCAAAGTTCCCTTGCGCCAGCCGAACACATTATTGATGCCTCGCGCAAAATCTGCTCCATCGGAACGCTTCTGAGACGGCCGCGAATCATCGGGATTGCACAGTATGAGCATAGCGTGTTGCAGCCCTCAGAGATTTTTAGGTAACGAGACCAGTAATTATTGCTGACTGGTGAGACAGGAGGACAGTTCTTGCTTTCGGGTTGACCGAGAAAGTCTATGACCTTCCCCCATTCTTCGGACCTTGCGAAAAGGTCAACGCTCTCCGAAAATTCCTCGCGCAGTTCCTTCTCGTAGCGATTCACGAGACAGCCAGCAACGATTAGAGTCTTGATTTTTCCGTCATTCTTCAGTGCCTCAAGGTCGATAATCGCATCAATATTCTCCTTCACAGCGTCCTGAATGAAACCGCATGTGTTAATGATGGCGCATTCTGAGTCCTTTGGGTCATCGGTGATTTCATGGCCGCAGGATTCGAGCTGTGCCTTGAGATGCTCAGAGTCGGCGGTGTTCTTGGCACAGCCCATGCTGAGGAGGTATATTCTCATTTAGTCCTCGTACTCGCTGAATGACTCGGAGTCAATTGCCTTGATTTCGTAGACCTTCTCGACGTTCACACAGAAATTGTTGGCAATCATTAGATTTGCGAGCTTCTCCCCGTCAATGAGCATGATGCGCTCATCGGTGGCAAGAATTTTGGCGTTCTCGGAGAATGATGCTGTTGTCGCGTAGATGCCTTTGCCGCCTTTATCAGCGAGTTCGTCAATAAAGTCTTGAATGTCAGCCTTACCGATGGTTCTTCCGGGCGAAAGTTTACGCGCCTGAATGTAGATGTTCGCGCCTGTCTTGTTGTCGAGGATCACGCCGTGAATGAGGTCGCTTCCTGACGATTCTGTCGTGTAGCGTGCTGTCTGGAACGCAAAGTAGCCCATTTTCGAGAGCAAATCTATCACAAGCATCTCGAATCTGTCTGAGGGTAAACCAGCGGCTTTTATGAGGAGTTCGTCAGCAAGCTCGGAATTGTGCTGAGCTATAGCATCGTCGATGGAATTTGTGGACATTGCGGCGGCGAGGAGTGCGGGATTGTATTCCTCTTCCTGCTCCGTCTCATCGTGGGTGAAATCTTCCTGCGCTTCTTCTGGTGAATATAAATCTTCGGGCATGGTATCAGTGTCTTCTTCCGTGTCTAAATTTTCTTCGGGTGCATCGTTAAGTTCCCGGTCTGCAAAATCTTCGGGTTCATCATCAAGATGAATATCATCGCTGTCATCAAGTTTCGGCTCTGGTTCAGTTTCAGGGATTGGGACATCTTCCTGCAAGGTTTCAGCTTCAGGCTCAATCTCTGAGATTTCTAGTTCTGGTTCAGCCTCAAGGATTGGCGCATCTTCCGGCAAAGTCTCAGCTTCAGGCTCAATCTCTGTAATTTCCGGCTCTGTATCGGTTTCTGGGATCGGCGAATCTTCCGGCAAAGTCTCAGGTCCAGGTTCAATCTCTGGGATTTCCGGCTCTGTCTCGGCCTCAAGAATTGGTGCATCTTCCGGCGAGGTCTCAACTTTAGGCTCAATCTCTGTGATTTCCGGCTCTGTATCGGTCTCTGGGATTGGGACATCTTCCGGCAAAGTCTCAGCTTCAGGCTCAATCTCTGAGATTTCTGGCTCTGGTTCGGTCTCAGGAATTGGGACATCTTCCGGCAAAGTCTCAGCTTCAGGCTCAATCTCTGAGATTTC
>CALGGR010000041.1 GCA_937915755.1 uncultured Fretibacterium sp.
CGAGCCTAAATTCTGCCCAACATCAACAACCCGACACCACCGCTCAATCCATCGCCCAGACAGCTCTACACAAAGACACACCCAATCCCCACTTTCCCCACTCAACATCGAAAAACTAGGATGCAACCTCTCCAAATCTGCCCCACCTAAAGCCCCACATTCCCCCTCATAATATGTCGAGTTTTTTAGTCTCATTTGTGTAGACAATTCAACTAAACCTTGTTCTGGCAAGGCATCATTCTTTTTTTCTAACAAAACTTCAAAGTCAGTATATTCTGCAAGCCCTTCCAAACATTCCAGCATTGAGGATGAGGGTACGCTCGTCAATGATTTTATAAAACGCTCCATTGTCCCACTGACTTCTGAGGCAGTCCTTTTAGTCAGGACTTCTTGATCAACTTGCTCTGGTCTCGCTGGCTCACGTTTGCGTAAAGCGTCTGTAAGCCTCTTGTCCATTTCTGAACTCGTTAGCCTTTCTGAGGCTTCGGCTAAAATCTGCTTCCTGCGTCCTGTCTTCGTGTTTAGCGTTCCAGGGACATTCAACATTGCGTTCGCGCTTAATTTCTTCTCACTCGCTCCTAAGTCCCAGAATAAACAGAATAATTTTTCCTGCATTCCCTTGAACTTCGCATTAAAACCCGGATACCTTTTCTCAAAGCTATCACGTTCATTGTTGCAGATTTTGTCATGCCAGTACCAACGTAATTCAAGTGCCGTAAATTCATCACTTGTGTCTATGATTTCTGGATATAGGATTCCTATTTCTCGGCAACGGGTATATATAATCTCTCTGCCCTGTTCAGGCGTTGGCATGTATTCAAGCTCCGATTTCCTGAAATCTATCAGCAGGAAATTCAACCTAATTACTTCTACCCATTTTTCATTCTTCGGGACTTTCAAGACTTTCTCTACCTGCGTCTGACCGTCAACTTCTCGTTCGCGCGTCTTATTCTTCGGTCTCAATGGGATTTTATATTCTGCCGCTGATGTCCAATAATCGCACTCCGCCCTCGCAAGTCTCTCGGCCAGTGCGTCAATGTTTTCTGCCAAACAGCTCGCATAATACATTGAACGATCCGTACGCTCATGTTTGTTCAGATTCTTCCACTGGTAATATATGTACGTCTCGTCCTGCCCAGCCTCATAAAGTTTTTGCAGGTTTATACGCACAGCAGTAATTAAATCTTCCTGTGTTGGCTGAGAAGTCGTCACTCCTAGGAAATTTTCTCCGTCTTGTTTCGACTTCTTTACAAGTTTTTGTTTGTAACCGCCGCAATAAGCCTTGACCTCACGATAACGTTCTATATCACTCTTGCTCAGACGCATTGCCCTCACTATTTCGCCCACTCTGTACCATCTTTCGGAACTGAAAATTATTCTTACTGCCTGCTTCGGGTGGAATAAATCTACTCCCTGAGTTTCATTGTTCAGGAAGCCCGGCACTCTCAGCATTACCGTCGCGTCTTTGTGTGCCTCGACATAATTTTTGTGCTCTTCTTCAGCTATTAATGGATTGTCCAGCACGTAAAAGAATCTATGTGCTAAATGTTCCTGCACATGTTTCCATAAGATCGGAAGAGCACACGTCTGAACTCCAGTCACTAG
>CALGGR010000042.1 GCA_937915755.1 uncultured Fretibacterium sp.
TAAAGATCGGTAAGAGTATGGACAAGCTCGCGACTTCAGTCGTGAGTAGTTGACTAGTTGTAATAACACACCCCCCTCGCCAAAACTTTGCAAAGGGGGTTATTACTATGACGCTACGAGTTTATCATTCCCATTATTGACTGCTGACTCTGGTTTGCCTGTGATAGCATCGAGTTGCCTGTCTGGCTCAATATCTGAAGTTTCACGAAGTCCATGTACTCCTTCGCCATGTCAGCGTCCTTTACACGGCTCTCGGCTGCGCGCATGTTGAGGCTCGTTTCGGTGAGGCTGTTGGTGTTGTACTCAAGCTCGTTCTGGTATGACCCCAATTTTGACCGCTGTATGCTGACCTTCCTTATTGCTGCGTCAAGAAGTGTCAGAGACCTCGAAGCCTTCTCCCTGGTCGATACGTCAATCTCTCCAAGCCCAAGAGATTCCGGCCTCATGTCAGCTATGTTGATGTATATGTCCTCGCCCCTGCCCTGTCCAATCTGGAACGCCGTGCTGTTGTCACGAATGTGAAGCGTCGTCTCGAAAGGCTTTGACTCGCTCTCAAGAATGTAGCGTTTAGAGTCCTCGTCCCATGTTGCTTTGACGTTGGCCATGTTGTCGAACTCAACATCAGCGTTGGGGTGAATAACCCCCTGAAGTACGTTTCCAATCGTATCAACATTTTTAGCGAGGACTTTCCCTGTGTGAGCGTCATAAACTGTTGCCTTGAATGTATTTTCCTGAGATTCCTGAATCGTGGTAAGCCCCAGAGATTTCAGGAGGTCTTCGTTGTCCGCGCTGAAAGATAATTCCCCTGCTTTTCCGGCTATGGCACTGCGGATTAAGATCGTCCCTTTACGAGTCTGTAGGCCGCTGGGTGCTTCGATGGGGTTGCCGCTTGCGTCAACAATAATTTTCCCGTTTGATGGATCGCGCTGATATATCATTACGTCTTCTTTTGCGAGGACAGCTTCGGAAGTGCTTGGTGTTCCGTCAGCGATTGTGCAGAAGTTTTCCCTGTTGTTGACATACTTTCCCTGTCCCAAATCGTCAGCAATAGCATCGTTGATCTTCCGCCTGACGTCATCGACAGTATCTCCGCCGTAAACCACAATGTCAGCAGTCTTTCCGTCGCCTTGAGTTATACGTATAGTCTGAGGCTCGGTGAAGTATGACACTCCGCTTGCAGTCTTGAAGGATTTTATGTTTTCGAGCGTCGCGGGGTGTAATTTCTTCTCTTTCACTGTAACTTCGATCTCGACAGGGTCGCCCTTGCTGTCAAGGACAATATTACCATCCTCGTCCCTCTTGAACGTCGTCTCAGTTATGGGAGTTTCCTCTACTGTATCGAGGTCTATGATGTTGGTCTTCTGGACTTGGCCTTTTCCGGGTTTCGCGTGGACTTCGATCTTGTAGTTACCTTCAGTGAGTTTACGCTGACCGTATTTGTCGGTTGCTGTGATTGCGCCTGAGACTTTGAGCTGAGTGCTTGCGTTGTCAGAAGACCATTGAGCTGTCGCGCTTCCGTCGAGAAGCCTTTTCCTGTTGAACGTCGTTGTGTTTACTGCGCTGTTTATGTTCTCGCGGAGTTCGTCGATTTCCGCCTGGATATAGCTTCTGTCCTGAGCAGTGAGTGAGTCATTAGCGGCCTGAACCGAAAGCTCCCTCATCCTCTGCAAGACCGAGTTGATCTGGCCTAATCCGCCCTCCGCAGTCTGAAGCATCGAAATTCCGTCCTGCGAGTTCCGAATTGCTCTGTCAACTCCTGCCGCCTGTGCTGAAATACTCATGCCCATCGCAAAATTCGCCGCATCATCTGCCGCCGTTGCAGCGCGAAGACCTGTTGAGAGTGCGCGGGCTGTCTTCTCGATTGCTTTGTTGGTGGCAGTAATGGCGTTGAAAGTCATGTTGATGGTATTTGATGTGTTCCCTATCATCATGATAAATTTTTGCCTCCTGCTGAAAAATATAGCTCCGTTTTGAGTTTCGGCATGAATGAGGAAAATTTTTACCGCCCGAAAATCCTTGCGGCCTCGCTCATGTTCTCCCTTATGCTCACACCGAAAGGACAGCGTTTCTCACACGCACCGCACTTTATGCACTCCCCAGCATGATGCTCAAGGACTGCGTAATGTTCCCTCACTGTCTCAGGGATATTCTTTCCAGACTGCGCGAGGTTGAGGAATTTCGTTACGGAGGCTATGTCGATTTTCATGGGGCAAGGCTCACAGTGCGAGCAGTACATGCAATGACCCTTCCAGCTAATCTTGGGGAACGACGCAAATGCAAGCGCGTAGTCCTTCTCGCTCTCTGAGGCTGACTCGTAGGCTATTGCTTCCTTCAACTGTTCGGCCGAATGCGCTCCGGCCAATACGCACGAAACAGCAGGCCGGCTCAATGCGTAGGCAATGCACTGGTTGACGGTCAAAGCTGCTCCGGCCGGAGACATTTCCGCGCTCAGTAAGTCTCCGCCTCCAAAGCACTTCATGACGGTTATCCCGACTCCGAGGCGCTGGCATGTCTCGTAGAGCTTCTGACGTTCCGGGTCCATGTTGGTGAGATGGTTGGCGTAATTCTCGTCGGCCCATAACTGTTCAACGTCCTCGCTCGCGGGCTGAAGGTCATAGCATGGGTTGACGCTGAACATCAAGACCTCGATTGCTCCGGCTTCGACAGCTTTCAGTGCGACTTGCGGATTGTGTGAGCTTAGGCCGATATGACGGATTTTCCCTGCGGCTTTGAGTTCGCGGGCGTAGTCGAGGATTCCGTTGCGTAGGATTTCATCCCAGTCTGACAGAGCGTCGCAGTAATGTATCATTCCGACATCAATGTAGTCCGTCTGAAGCAGCCTCATCATTTCCGAGAATCCTGCTTTGACTTCTGCAAGATTCCTCGTCCTCATGTACTGGCCGTCTTTCCAGATTGAACACAAGTGAGACTGTATGATGAATTTCTCACGTCGTCCTTTGAGAGCTTTGCCGACAGCCGAGCGTAATTCGGGATTCGATGAGTAGAGGTCGAAATAGTTAATGCCGGATTCTTCTGCTATGTCGAAAAGTTTTGCACACATGATGAAGTTTTCCTCAGTCATTCCTTCACAGCCCATTGCGATTTCGCTGACCTTGAGGCCTGTTGAGCCTAATTCGCGGTAATTCATGAAAATTTTTCCCCCTCTTGAAATTTGAGTGTATTATAACGGCTAAATCCTAACATACGCTTTTTGTAAGACATTGCCGTTGACAGATATTGTGGCTTCTGGAAGAATAATAAAAAAAGGAACTCAGAAGAAATGGATAAGTTAATAGAACGAGAAAAGAAATGGCAAAATTTGACGCTTGCGGATGATTTTCTTTTCTGCAAAATCATGTCTGATATATCGCTTTGTTCAGAAATGCTTCATCGTATATTACCTGAACTGGATGTTAGCGATATTAGGCCAATTGAAACGCAGAAAGCAGAAAAACTAGCACTCCATATTCGAGGAGTAAGGTTTGATGTTTTTACACGAATAGCGCGGGATATATTTGATATTGAGGCGCAAAAACGGAGACTTAAGGATTTGCTGAAGAGGCCAAGAGCATATCATATCGTGATGGGTAATGATTGTCTTAATGTTGACACGTTGAAGAAGTCCGGAAGCTATGAGGATTTGCCGAATACATATGTGATATTCATCTGCATGTTTGATCCTTTTGGGAAGGGGAGGCATATATACAGTTTCCAGAACTACTGCACGGAAGATAAGGATATAGCGCTAGGTGATGGAGCTTATACTGTGTATCTGAACACAAAGGGAAGGCTGAATGATATTAGCCCAGAGCTGAAAAGATTTCTGGACTTTGTAGGGAAGAACCAGGTAAGTGAAGACGCGTTCATCAAAACATTAGATGAAAAAGCAAGGGAAGCGAAGGAAAATACTGAATGGAGGTCAGAGTACATGGCGTTATTGACAATCGAGGACGAGAAATTTGCGGAAGGAGTCGCTGTTGGCGAAAAGCGTGGAGAACGGCGTGGCGAGAAACGTGGAGAGAAACGTGGTCGAAATGAAGAGAAACGTTCAATCTACGAGAGGCTTGTAGCTGATGGCATGCCAGCTCGAAAAGCTTCAATGATGACGGGCTGGAACTTAAAAGGAGAAAAATCATAGAGTAGGATTATTTCCAGATGCCTTGATCATTCGAGTTTCTGTTATCATATCCGCATGAACGCGAAAATCATTCAGCATCTCAGTGTAATAACAGAAGAAGAACGCGAGATTCTAGCCGGAAGTAAAAAGATCGACCGCAATATTTACATGGCCGGAGACAGGGATATTATCAGCGGCGACAAATTACTCCCTCATGGCAAGAACATCATGATACGTCCTCACACAAGGTTCATTAATTTCCCCGAACATACTCATGATTACGTCGAGTTCGTCTACATGTGCAAGGGTACAACGCGGCACATCATCAACGGAACACCGATAGCCTTGAAGCAGGGCGAGTTATTGATGCTAAGTCAGCACGCAAAGCAGGAGATTGATTCGGCGGGAAAAGATGATATTGCCGTGAACTTCATCGTAAAGCCGGATTTCTTTCACGGTGTTCTCTCATTCTTGGGCAACGAGGAAACTCCTTTAAGGCGCTTCATTCTCAGCTGCATCACAGGCGAAAGAGGAGTTGGCTATCTTTACTTCAAAGTAGCCGATGTCCTTCCGGTTCAGAATCTCGTCGAAAATCTTTTGTGGATTCTCATCAAACAGCCCTCGAACAAGCGCGGTATATACCAGCTCACTATGGGCCTCCTTTTCGTTGAGCTTCTCGAATGCACAGACACATTAGAGTTCTCATACGAGTCCGAGAGCGTAATCATGAAGGTACTGCGATATATCGAGGACAATTACAGAACAGGAAGCCTCAACGAGATTGCGGGGATACTTCACTATGGACACACAACGCTTTCACGCCTGATTCAGAAGAAGACAGGACGGAACTTCACCGAGCTTCTTCAGCAGAAAAGACTCTCACAGGCAGCATGGTTCCTCCTCAACACCGACGAAAGAATTGATGACATCGCGGATTTAGTAGGCTACGGTAACATGACGCACTTTCATAAACTTTTCACCGAGTTTTACGGCAAGAGTCCCAAACATTACAGGGACTGCACATAATGATACTTTTTGCGGTCTGACAGTCATTGCAAAATCGCACCTCATATCTCATAATTACACCATTCAGGAATTTTCATCAACCACAAAATAATGTTACAGGAGTTCTTTGAGGGCATGAAATATTATCTTGCTGTCGATATAGGTGCGTCTTCGGGTCGTCATCTCTTAGGCTGGAAGGAAGACGGCGAAATTAAAACCAAAGAAGTCTACCGTTTCCCAAACGGCGTTAAGGAAATGGACGGCCATCTTACGTGGGACATTGAGGCGTTGCTCTCGCACGTCAAGCGCGGAATTGATGAGGCACTCAAAGTCTCGCCTGAAATTGTGAGTCTTTCGGTTGACACTTGGGGCGTCGATTACGTTCTCATGAAGGGCAATGAGGAAGTCCTGCCGTGCTACGCCTATCGAGACACGAGGACTGAGGCGGTGATCCCGGAGGTTCATGGGATTGTTCCGTTTGATGAGCTTTACGCTAGGACGGGGATTCAGTTCCAGACTTTCAACACGGTTTACCAGCTTTACGCGGACAAGAAGGCCGGAAGACTTGAGGGCGTTACGGATTTCCTGATGATGCCGGAGTATCTTCTCTACAAACTCTGCGGAGTGAAGTCCCATGAGTACACGAATGCGACAACCGGCGGAATGGTCAGCGCGAAGACAGGACAGTTTGACCACGAAATCATTTCGAGGCTGGGGCTTCCTGTTCACTTGTTCAAGACACTCCAGAATCCCGGCACAAAGCTGGGGACGTACAAGGGCATTCAGTGCGTGCTATGTGCTACACATGACACGGCCAGCGCAGTCGAAGGCATCCCTATGGAGGGCAGCGAGATTTACATTTCCTCAGGGACATGGAGCCTTCTCGGTGTGAAGTCTGAAACTCCCGTAACAACACCTGAGAGTATGGCCGCTAACTTCACCAACGAGGGCGGTGTTGGCTACATTCGCTATCTCAAGAATATCATGGGAATGTGGCTGATTAACAGGCTTCGTGATGAGCTTTGCCCGGGGAAGGACTTCGGCGAAATTGTGAAAGAGGCTGAGGCAGATGATTTTGACGGTAGTGTTGACGCTAACGATAAAGTCTTTCTATCTCCAGAAAGCATGAAGGCAGCCTTTGATGTTAGCTTAGACGAAGACGATGTAGTATCACCGTCAACGAATGCAGGTTACTTCAGGTGTGCTTACAGGTCATTGGCACAGACGTACAAGAAGGCTGTCGATGAAATAGAGTCAGTAACAGGCAAAAAATATCACAGCATATACATAGTCGGAGGCGGTGCTAAAAATTCGTTCCTCAACCGTCTGACTGAGGAAGCATCAGGAAAGAAAGTAATTGCCCTACCGATTGAGGCTACGGCACTGGGCAATCTAAAAATACAAATGGAGGCGGTAAATTAAATGAGTTATTCGGAAGCAAAGAAGAAGTATTCAGCATTAGGCGTTGACACCGACGCTGCTATAAAGAAGCTGAAGGACGTACCCGTTTCGCTTCACTGCTGGCAGGGCGACGACGTGAGAGGTTTCGACACAGACCCAAGCAAGCCCCTCACAGGCGGCATTCAGACGACGGGGAATTATCCCGGACGCGCGAGAACGCCCGATGAGCTTATGGCTGACCTTGATATGGTCATGAGCCTGATTCCCGGAACGCCGAAGATGAATCTTCACGCGAGCTATGCGATCTTCGAGAATGGCGAATGGGCAGACAGGGACAAGCTCGAACCCAAGCACTTTGCAAAATGGGTGAAGTTCTGCAAGGACAGAGGACTCGGCTGTGATTTCAACCCTACGTTCTTCTCACACCCAAAGTGCGACCCCTTAACCCTCGCATCACCAAACGAGGACACCCGTAAATTCTGGATCGAACACGGAAAAGCCTGCATCAGAATCAGCACATACTTGGCGGAAGAATTAGGTCAGACCTGCGTTATGAACATTTGGACGGGCGACGGTTTCAAGGACATTCCTGCCGACAGGTTAGGGCCGCGAAAGAGATACCGTGAGTCAATCGACGCAATACTCAAAGAGCCTTACGACTTCAAGAAGGTCAAGCCATGCGTTGAGAGCAAAGTCTTTGGAATCGGTGTCGAGGCTTACACGGTTGGAAGCGCGGAATTTGCCCTGAGCTATGCGGCCATGAACATGGACAAGTGCATTCCTCTCATGGACAACGGACACTATCACCCTACTGAGGTCGTCAGCGACAAGATACCCGCATTGCTGACTTTCTTCCCTGAGATTGCACTTCATGTTACGAGGCCGGTGCGATGGGATTCGGATCACGTTGTATTGTTTGACGACGAGATGAAGGAGATTGCCCGCGAAATAGTGAGGTGCAGGGGACTTGACGGAAGGGTGCATATTGCCCTCGATTACTTTGACGCTTCAGTCAACAGAATCTCAGCTTGGACGATGGGCTACAGGAACGCTCAGAAAGCATTGCTCTACGCTCTCTTACAGCCCAATGAAATTCTGAAGGCAATGCAGGACAGCGGAGACTTCTCGAAACTCATGGTCGCTCAGGAAGAGTTGAAGACCATGCCGTTCGGTGATGTCTGGGAAGAATACTGCCTTGTCTGCGGAAAGCCCGTTGACGGTGAGTGGTTCACAGAGGTCGAGAAGTACGAAGCTGAAGTACTCAGCAAGAGAGGGTAAACGGCCATGAAAGACATACTTACAGCCCCGTTTGTTGTCGAGATGATTAGGACGATCACCAACATGTATGCTCACGGCTGGGACGAACGTAACGGCGGCAACATCTCGCTTTTGCTGAATGAGTCTGAGGTCTCGGAGTATGGTGATGTCAACCGTGTACTCAGGACGATACCGACAGGCTTCAAAGCCCCTGCGCTTGAGGGAAAATACTTCCTCGTCACGGGGACGGGAAAATACTTCAAGAACGTGCAGTATGAACCAGCTGTTAATCTCGGCCTCGTCAAGATTGTTGACGGCGGGGAGAACGCGCAACTTCTTTGGGGCTTCACTGATGGCGGAAAGTTCACGAGCGAATTTCCAGCGCACATGATGAGCCATGCCGCAAGACTCGCTGTCAACCCCTCGAACAGAGTCGTAATGCATTGCCACCCGACAAACCTTCTCGCAATGACCTATGTCCACACTCTCGACGAAAAGGCATTCACGCGAACTCTCTGGCAGATGTGTACGGAATGTATCGTGGTCTTCCCTGATGGAGTGAACGTTCTCCCTTGGATGCTTTGCGGAACGAATGAAATCGGCGAGGCTACAGCTGAGAAGATGAAGACTGCGAGGCTCGTTGTTTGGGCGCAGCATGGACTTTACGGCGCGGGCGTTGACCTTGATGAAGCGTTCGGGCTTATTGAGACGGCGGAGAAAGCGGCGGAAATCTACATGAAGATAGCTCATCTCCCGTTGGTCAACACAATCACGGACGAACAGATGCACTTGCTCGAAGGAAGATTTGGCGTGAAAGCAAGAGAAGGATATTTATCATAAGGAGGAACAAATCACAAATGGCAAGCCGTATCGTATTAAACAACATTTCTTATCACGGAAAGGGCGCAATCGAGAATATTCCGGGCGACCTCAAGGCTCGCGGGAAGAAGAAGGTCTTTGTCTGCACAGACGCAAGCCTCGTTAAGTTCGGTGTCAGCAAGAAGGTAACAGACCTCCTCGACAAAGCCGGAATAGCCTACGAAGTCTACAGCGACATCAAGCCCAATCCCACAATCGAGAACGTTCAGAACGGAGTAGCGGCGTTCAAGAAGGCTCAGGCTGACTCAATCGTGGCAATCGGCGGAGGCTCGGCAATGGACACAGCAAAGGCGGTCGGAATAATCATCAACAATCCCGAATTTGCCGATGTCCGCTCGCTTGAGGGAGTTGCGCCGACAAAGGCACACGCTGTCTTCACGATTGCAGTACCCACAACAGCAGGAACAGCCGCAGAAGTTACCATCAACTACGTAATCACGGACGTTGAGAAGAAGCGGAAGTTTGTTTGCGTCGACACTAACGATATTCCAGAGATAGCGGTTGTTGACCCTGACATGATGTCGTCAATGCCCAAAGGTCTCACAGCCTCGACAGGAATGGACGCTCTCACACACGCAATCGAGGGCTATATCACGAAGGGACACTGTGAGATTTCCGACATGTTCCACTTGAAAGCAATCGAACTAATCAGCCACAGCTTGAGGGGAGCAGTCGCAGGAACTGATGAAGGCCGCGAAGGTATGGCACTCGGTCAGTACATCGCTGGAATGGGCTTCTCGAACGTAGGACTCGGAATCGTTCACAGCATGGCTCATGGGCTGTCAGCACTCTATGACACTCCTCACGGTGTGGCCTGCGCGATAATTCTCCCTTACGGCCTCGAATACAACGCACCAGCCGCCGGAAAACGTTACAGGGCAATCGGCAAGGCTATGGGCGTTGAGGGTATCGGAGACATGACTGACGATGATGCTTGCAAGGCTACGATTGACGCGGTGAAGAAACTTTCTGCTGACGTTGGGATTCCTGCTGACCTCAAGGGGATATTGAAGGAAGAAGACGTGCAGTTCCTCAGCGATTCTGCGTTTGCTGATGCTTGCTGCCCTGGCAACCCAAGAGACACGAACGTTGAGGAGATTAAGGCCCTCTATCGCTCAATGATGTAACTACGGATACCCCCTCTTTCTCGGAGGGGTCGTTACTACAACTGAAAGGAGGCACAAACTTTGTCGGAATACATACTTGAGCTTAACGGCATCACTAAAATATTTCCGGGCGTTAAGGCACTCGACAACGTACACTTCAACCTAAAGGCCGGAGAAATTCACGCCCTTGCGGGTGAGAACGGCGCGGGTAAGTCAACCTTCATCAAGGTCATAACGGGTGCGCATCAGCCGGATGGAGGCGAGATTATCCTCAACGGTGAGAAGGTCGTAATGTCTGACCCAGTGATCGCGCAGGAACGGGGAATTGCGGCAATCTATCAGCACGCGGCGAGCTATCCCGATTTGAGTGTTGCGGAGAATATTTTTGCCGGCCATGAGTACAAGATTGGGCCGTTCATCGACTGGGCGAGAATGAACCGTGAGGCAAAGAAACTTCTTGAGGCTGTTGACGCAGATTTCAGCCCTACGGTTTCGGTCGGGTCATTGTCGGTTGCACAGCAGCAGCTCGTCGAAATCGCAAAGGCACTCTCAATGAACGCGAAAATCCTCATAATGGACGAACCTACAGCGGCATTGTCCCAGCGCGAGGCCGAAGCACTCTACAAAATCGCGTTGCGTCTCAGGGATCAGGGTACGGGAATAATCCTAATCTCCCACAGATTCGAGGACATGTACGGTCTTGCAGAGAGGGTAACGGTCTTCAGGGACGCGCAGTATATTGGGACGTGGAATCTTCACGAGGTCGAGCAGTCATTCCTCATTCATCAGATGGTCGGAAGGGACATCAACCAGCTCTACCCAAAGAAGGAAACCGAATTAGGCGGGGAATTACTGAGGCTTGAAGGTTTGAGCAGGACGGGCTTCTTCCGCGATGTCAACATAAACGTCAAAGCAGGGGAAATCGTCGGCCTCACTGGTCTTGTCGGCGCGGGACGAACGGAGGTAATGGAGTCAGTATTCGGTGTACATCAGCCGGATTCGGGCAAGATTATCTTCATGGGCGAGGAGATTCACGGGCACAATCCGACTCAGATGATGGCGAAAGGTCTCGGCTATCTTCCAGAGGACAGGCAGAAGGACGGATTATTGCTTCAGTGGTCAATCAATCACAACATCTCGCTCCCGGTAATGGCCAAAGAATGCCAGAACGGTATATTTATCAGCAAGTCGAAGGAGTATCAGCTCTCGGAAGGAATGAAAGACCTCCTCGCAATCAAAGCCCCTGACACTGACACGCTCACGGGCGCATTGTCGGGCGGAAATCAGCAGAAGGTTGTCGTTGCGAAACAGCTCGCCGCAAATCCAAAGCTGATTATTCTCGACGAGCCTACGAAGGGTGTCGACGTTGGAAGCAAGGCGGCAATTTATGAGATTATGAGCGACCTCGCATCACAGGGACTCGGAATCCTAATGATAAGCTCGGAATTGCCGGAAGTAATCAACATGTCAGACAGGATTTACGTCATGAGCGAAGGCAAGGTTACAGCGGAGTTCACTGACACGAAGGGGCTGACCCAAGAGATGATACTCAACGCGGCCATGCCACAGTCGAAAGCATCATAGGGAGGGAGTGAGAACAATGGCAAAACATAAATCGGTGTATTCGTTCCTCATCGAACACAGAGAGCTTCCACTTCTCGCGGTGCTTGCGCTACTTCTTGCGGTCGTGAACGTCAGAGTTCCGGGCTATCTCGCTAACTCATGGCTGAACGTCCTCAAGAACGGCTCAATAAACATGGTGATGTGCTGCGGAATGCTCTGCGTCCTTCTCGTCGGGTCAATCGACATTTCGACGACGGCGGTACTTGCATTCGCGGGTGCTGTTGCGGGGAAGATGATGGGGCTGGGAATGATTCAGAACACTCTCCTAATGTTCATTCTTGGAATTGCAATAGGCGCGGCAATCGGTGCATTGAACGGCGTACTAATGAGCTATGGACGTGTCATCGCGCTTATTGTTACATTAGGCACAAGCTACATTGTCAGAGCGTTAATCCCGATGAATTGGCTGTTAGGAATGAACAAGGTCAACCCCACACAGCTAACTCAGGCATTCAAGGACAGCCTCATCAATCATGAATTTCTCGGTCTACCGTTCCTTGTGTGGCTTGCGATTCTGGTTGTGATTGGTACGGCGGTATTCCTCAATTACACGAGGACAGGCCGAAACCTCTACGCTGTCGGTTCAAACGCTGAGGCTGCACAGATGCGCGGTGTCCACCTCAACAAGATTCGCGTACTTGCACACACTATATGCGGTGCGACTGCTGGGCTTGCGGGGATAATGTGGCTTGCTTTCTATGCGGCTATCGAGAAGGGTTCGGCGACGGGCGATGAGATGTTCACGATTGCGGCGTGCGTTCTCGGAGGTGTAAGCGTAACAGGAGGCTACGGGAAAATCACAGGCGTTGTAATCGGCGCATTGATGGTGGCATTCATTGACAGCGCGATTCCTCAGATGGGCATCGGAAACTCAATGATAACCGAGTTCATCAAGGGCATTCTGTTACTGTTTGCGATATTGCTGAACGTTATATTACAGCGTATTTCGGCGAAACAGGACTTAGCGGGGAGGAATATATAACATGAAGAAGATACGTGATTTCTTTACGAGCTGGGAATTTTTCCTGCTGGTACTCCTTGCGGTTGTTTGCGCTGTATTCTACTATGTTGACGCGGGAAGGGTAGCCGCCGGGATCTCAAAGCGTCCGGTCTTCTACTTCGCAAACGTAGTGCGCTCAATGAGGCCGTATTTCCTCTACAGCTTCATGACACTGGGAATGATGTTGATCCTGGCGATGGGCGACATTGATATTTCGGTCGGTGCAATCGGTACTCTGAGCGTCGTAACTCTCGGCGTAACCTACAACAATCTCGCTGTTCTCGGCGGAATGTCCGGGCCTCTCGCACTAACTCTATCACTCATGGCCTGCCTTGCAGTCGGGTGCGTATGCGGTGCGTTAAACGGTTTCCTCTGCACGAGGTTCAAAGAATTGTTCTCGATGATAATAACGCTTGCGACTCAGTTGTTCTTCAGGGGCTTCAGCTACCTCATCATAGGCGGTGAGACTCTGACGTTCAAAGATCCAACATTCCGTTCACTTTCGGCACTCAACAAGCTGATTGATGTCGGAGGCGTGAAAGTTCCCGTGTCATTGCCTGTGTTCTTGGTGTTCGCGGTGGTGTTCTTCGTTTGGCTTCACATGACTGGAAACGGACGAAAGATTTTCGCAATCGGAACGAACAGGTCAGCGACTTACTATTCAGGAGTTCAGACCGACAGGATAAAATTCTGGTGCTTCGTGATTGCCGGTCTCATGAGCGCGGTAACAGGAATATTCTTCGTCGGAAACTCGTCATCAAGCGTGAAAGCTGACATCATGGACGGATACCACATGTACGCAATCGCGGCGGCGGTACTCGGAGGCTTCTCGACGGACGGCGGAAAAGGAAGCGTGATAGGTGCGGCAATATCGCTCGTGATTTTCGGGGTCGTGAAATTCGGACTTGGTACTCTGTTCGGATTTGCTGATAGCGCGGTGAATTTGTCGGTTGGCGTGATACTAATTCTGAGCGTTTTACTGCCGAATTTGGTCGAAGATTGGCAGAACGCAAGGAGAGTAGCGAGGCGCAGGGCAGAAACAGCTGCGGCTCATCAATAATACAGGAGGGTACAATCATGAAGAAAGTATTAGCGTTAGTATTGGTTTTATCGTTCGTTTTCTCAGGGTTCGCGTTCGCTGAGGACAAGCCGGGAAAAGGCATCACGATTGGCGTTGTCTATAAGCAGTCAGGAAATCCATACTTCCAGGCGGGAGTCGCAGGGTTCCAGAAAGCGGCTGACGAGTTGGGGTTCACGTTCATGCACGACGGCCCTGACGACGGAAGCTCAGACGGCCAGATTCGTATCGTCGAGAACTACATTGCACAGGGCGTTGATGTCCTCTGCATTTCGGCGAACGACCCCGCATCACTTGTCGATGTCTGCAACGAAGCACGCGAGGCCGGGATTAAGGTCGTAACATGGGACGCTCCTGTTGACCCCGAAGGAAGAGACCTCGATGTTGAGCCTGCAAGCGCAAAGGTAATCGCGCTCACTCAGCTTGACTCAATGGTGAAGTCAGTCGGCGGTGAGGGGCAGATTGCAATCCTCTCGGCAATGGCCACAGCTCCCAACCAGAATCTCTGGATTTCGTTCATGGAGGAGGCACTCAAGAGCGGCGACCCGAAATACGCGAAGATTGATTTCGTTGGTGTTGTCTACGGCGATGACGAGTATACAAAGTCATTCAACGAGACACAGGCACTCCTTGAGAAATATCCGAACCTCAAGGGAATAATCGTCCCGACAACAGTAGGTGCGCCCGCAGTCAGCAAGTGCATCATGGACGCAAAGCGCAACGTCAAGGTCACCGGCCTCACTCTTGCGTCGGACATGAAGGAGTTCATCAACAAGGGCATCGCTGATGAAACATTCCTCTGGAACCCGACACAGCTCGGTTACGCGGCATCATACGCGGCTGTTGCGTTCGTGAAGGGCGAGATTACGGGCAAAGAGGGCGAAACTTTCAACGCCGGAGAGGTCGGAACTCTCACCATCGAGAAAGCTGCTGACGGTGGAACAATCAGCTTCCTCAACAAGCTAAACACGTTCAACAACGAGACAGTCGACGCTTGGATCAACATTCTGTAAACAGGAAACACACATTGCCCCGTGAGAAATTCGCGGGGTTTCTTTTTACCATAAGGAGGAGAAACACATGGAGCGTTATGCGTGGAAAGCGACGGTTAAGCCGGGAATGCTCGCAGAGTACAGGAGACGTCATGACAACATTTGGCCGGAGCTGAAAGAATTGCTGAAGTCAGCGGGAATATGCAACTATACGATATGGAACGTTGGCGATGAGCTTTTTGGTTACTACGAGTGCGAGAAGGGCGTTGATTTTGCGGCACGTACTCAGGCGGAGAGCGAGGTTGTTGACCGCTGGAACGAGTACATGAAGGACGTTATGGTGATGGAGATGGATCCTGTTACGGGCGCACAGCCGAAACTTGAACAGGTATTCTTCCTTGAGTGATTGCGAAGTGAGAGAGCGTTAGACTCCCTCACTTTTTATCATAACCCGCAAGAAGACCCCATTTATATAAGTGGAATTTCGGTGCTGAATATGACTGAAGAACAGAAACCAGGCCGTAGGGGCAATAATGACGGTGAATCTTTTCCGTAAACCTTACAGCGATAACAGCATATCCCGTGAAAATTTTGCGCTTGACCTTTCAAATTCCCAGTAACTATAGATCCGCTTGTCATTGCCTGTTCTGTTCCATTGTCGATGATGGGCGAAGGGATAAACGTTATGCCTTGTGCCTGCTACCTGTACATGGTACCGATAATATTTCTGCTTACAAAAAAGCGGCCAACCCCAAATCGGAGCTGACCGCAAAAGCTCGTCTTCTACCTGAATGTCTGATATCCCATGAAAAGGATCGCGCCTGTCTCGTTGTCCCTGATGAAGTACATGAACGGCCTGTCAGCATGAAATTCCGCGAACGGTCTCTGAACTGGCATAGCTGACCCGAACATCATTGGGATTGCTGTAGCCGCCGCCGCCTCTGTTTTCTCCTCGTCAACGTCGATGAACGTCTTGTGAATCACCGCGTCAGCCTTCAACGGTTCGTCCCCGGTAATGCCGGAGAAATCCGCATCGTCCGTGAAAGCCTGCTTGATCCCGAGAGCCTCAAACACGTTCTTCAGCTCGTAGCTTTTCTCGGTCTTGAACTTCGGGAGCCACAAATCGATATCATACGTCTCCATAGCCTCAATCCATTTTGCGAAGGTCTCAGCGTCAGCATTCCTAACAGCGTCAAGATTATTTTTCGGAGGAAGAACTGCAATCATCGAGAGCTTGTTCCCTTTATATGGAAGCATCACGGCCTTCACGCCGTCAGCCTCCGAGTAAAGGAAATCATCGCGCTGTTTCATCATGTCAACATCTTTTGTCCTCTCACCTTCAACGTAGAACTTCTCCTTTTCCGTTGCTGACTTCGGGAATTTCCTCTTCCATTCCGCATTGAAGTAGACCGCATTAGTTATGACCATTTGCGTTTCAGGGTCAAGAGTTTGAAGGAGGTCATTGATTTTCCCGTTTGTCTTCTCGCTCACCCAGTCATTGATTTCAGTACGGGACTCCTGAGTTCTCCCTTTGATGTCAAGTTCCTTCGCTGTGCTGTTATAATTCAGCCTCAAAGCGTCGGTGTAATTCTTGAGAAGCGTAAGGCCCTCTTTGAGCCACACTCTGTTTGCCGACGAAACGTACCCGCTCTTGTCCAAGTCCCTCGTCAAAGCCCCAAGTGAGTCATGAACGTCCTGAGTTATCCCCAATGCTTCCTCAATTTCACGCGCAGTGTCTCCAGCCGCACCCGCGTAAGCCATGCCGAACGCCGAGATTATGCTGTAGGGTGAGAAGAAGAAGTCCCCTGAATTTCCGGCCATGATGATTTTCCCTGCGTTGAAAGCGAAGTTGTTGATTGCTTGCGATGCCTCTGATGCAAAAGCCGAAGACGCTAACGAAAACACCACCGCGATTACCAAAGCAGCCTTCAAAAATTTCACAGTCATGTTAGTTTCCTCCTGTTGAATTTTTGCCATATTATATAGTATTCATCATGGATAAAATATGATTACAAAGAAAAATTTTTGGGGGGTTGACACATGGAGAAAGAGGAGTATAATTTCCCTTGTTGCGCTTGAGAGAGGCAAACGCTCCAAGAGAGCAAATAGCTTCAAAACTTAAGCAACGAGCGAAATAGTAACATCGTTTCGAGTATATTGACAGAGCAATTTTACAGATGAGATGTTAAGTTTTTATTTTGCGATTATTGAGGCCAAGAATCATTAAATCTCACAAATTCATACTGAGAGTTTGATCCTGGCTCAGGATAAACGCTGGCGGCGTGCGTAACACAT
>CALGGR010000043.1 GCA_937915755.1 uncultured Fretibacterium sp.
TCATTGGCTCGCGGAAGATTTCGGGGCTTCTTCTCTCTTGCTGACTGGAAGAACCTCGACAATATTCCCGGAGCAATCGCAAAGTTCAAATTCTGTCCGTCAGTCCGAAGCTTTGTCGGCATTCCTACAACCTCGCCCCTGAGATTGATCAGTGCCCCGCCGCTTGAACCCGGCGAAATTGGCGCGGTGAATTGTACCCATGTATTATTTTCCCGGAATGCTGAGACTATTCCGTTTGACACAGTTCCGCTTAAACCTTTGGGATTCCCGATTGCGATTACTGCCTCGCCCTGTCTCGGTAATGTCGCGCTAATCTTCAGGAACTTCACGGGATATTGCGTTTTAACCGTCAGTAATGCCATGTCCCTTTTCGCGTCATAATCCTTGAGGCTCGCTGTAAGGCTGTTTCCGTTCTGGGGCGTTACAGTGATGTATCCAGCGTCCTGAATGACGTGCCAGTTCGTCAGAATATCTCCCGCTGAACTCACGAAGAAACCGCTCCCTGTTCCTCTGTCCGTGCGGATAATTACGATTGATGGCATTACCTGTTCGACTAAGTCCGCGTAATCCGGTGCTATATTGTGGACGGCCGGAATGTCAGATTTTGCGCGCAACTGTTCCAGCTCCTCAAGGACTCGTGCGTAATCATGGCCGCTGTCATTGGGTCTTGTTGCGGTGTAGAGGAAGTAAGCGAGAGTCAGTGCCGTTATTGCCGTCATTGTGAGCGCGAGCTTAAGTAGAATGCTGCTTTGGGGCTTTGGGCTTACGGGCTGAGGAATTTCTTCCTTCACCTCTTCTTCATGGCCGTAGAGATCATAATATGCCTCTCGGAGATATTCATAAGCCTCCTCGATGTTTGCGCGCATTCGTTTTGCTTCACGGTATTCATGAGTGTCCGGGTGAAACCTTCGGGGATCATAGATTGCTGTCTTGGTCTCGTAATTCCGCTCTATCTGCTCGATGTCCAAGTCCTCATCGTCCGGCGAAATCCCGAGATATATGCAGGCTTCGTCAGGTGTCATCAAAAACTTGCACGGATACCCCCCAACTTTAGCTGTGGGAAGGAAGTGCGCCCTCCTTTTTGTTAGTATTATATCGCCTGAGGCGAGCGGGCTTTATATCTGCTAAAAAGGAACAGACCTCCGCCCGCTAGAGTAATAATCCTTCGCCAATGTTATCCTGCGGTTTATATGTTTGCAGCACTGCCCCTGCCTCTCAGGACTGTTTAACCACAAACCGTAGAGCGGCAGATTAGGATTTACGTCCGCCGGTACCTATACATTCGCAGGTAACGTAGTCTCTATCTCAAGACTTAGGCTAGTCAGCAAGAGCTTTGTTCAAGCCCCCGTCTTTAGACGTGAGGTTACTGACTCTTTGCCCCTGCTTTCACTGATTATTCTACGCAAAATCCTGCTCCCCATCAATTCCCTGTTCTCCCTCGCGTAACTCACAGCCTTGCCAGCATCAGCTCCCCAGTCGAGAAGCCTCTCAATGAGTTTATGGCTTGGTTTCTTCGCACTGACTGCCTTAACGAGAACCTCGCCCTTGTCCATGATGTTGTCACCTATTGCTTCTATCATTATCGTTGCTGTTTTGAGGTGCCTGTTTTCGACCGCGATCATCAAAGCCGTGCTCCCCTCAGAGTTCCTGGCATTCAAATCCGCACCTTCCTTGATGAGTTCTCTTACCGCCGGAATATTCCCGTCCTTTGCTGCTGACATTAAAGCCATATTCTTCCCTGCACCGTCTTTGTCGTTGCATATTTTGAGGAGAGCGAGCGCGTTGTCCGTACGTCCTGCTGAAAGTGCTGCATCAAGCGGAGTAGTTCCTGAACTGTCCGGCTTCTCTGGGTCAGCCCCGTATTCATACATGAGATTTATGACCGATGCGCTTGGATTGTTTCTCGCAGCCTCAACGAGAGGGGTCGTCGTGATTTTCCCCTTCCCGAAGATTGATTTGATACGCGAAATTAGACCTTCAGACGGAATTTCGACAGCAGCATTCACGAACGCACCATCACGAAGAGCGTCCTCGATTTCATCATATAGACCGTTACGGCAGAGAAGGCAGAAATTAACATCAGAGAGCGGCATTAAATCACCTCGCATTTAACATTACTCACAAAAAATCTTCCATAATTACAATTTTTATTATACTCGTTTGTGCGTCAGACTCATAGCTGTTGCGTCGTCTTGCCGATTTTTAGGCACTTACGCGCAAAGTTTTCCGCAATTCTTTTCCAGGCTGCATGTACTTCCTTGCAGGATAGCAGCTTATAATTGGTAAGTAATGTATAATTTCAAAGAAGCGAAAGAAAACAACACGATTTGTCAAAATCCAGGAGGAAATCACAGCATGAAAGGAATCGTTTTAGCCGGAGGAAGCGGGACAAGACTCTACCCTTTGACACTTGTAACATCAAAGCAGTTGCTGCCGATTTACGACAAACCGATGATATATTACCCTGTATCAATCCTAATGCAGGCGAAAATCCGCGACATTCTCATAATTTCAACGCCTGATGATTTGCCGCGCTTCGAGAAATTATTGGGGACTGGTGAAAGATTCGGCGTGAATTTCTCGTACAAGGTTCAGCCATCACCCGACGGCCTCGCCCAAGCATTCATCCTCGGAAAAGACTTTATAGGCTCTGACACTGTGGCAATGATTCTTGGCGACAACATTTTCTCAGGGCAGGGACTTAACCGCAGGCTGCGTGAAGCCGTCTCAAACGCAGAATCAGGAAAGGGCGCAACAATTTTCGGTTACTATGTCGATGATCCGGAGAGATTCGGAATCGTTGAGTTCGATGCAAAAGGAAGGGCTGTCTCAATCGAGGAGAAGCCACAGCACCCCAAGAGCAATTACTGCGTTACCGGCCTCTACTTCTACGACAACAGGGTCATTGAGTTTGCGGAATCACTCAAGCCGTCAAAACGCGGTGAGCTTGAGATTACCGACCTCAACAGAATATATCTTGAGCGCGGTGAATTGAACGTTGAATTACTCGGTCAGGGGTTCACATGGCTCGATACTGGTACTCATGAAAGCCTCGCTGATGCTACGAACTTTGTCAAGACTCTTGAGACACACCAGCACAGAAAGATAGCTTGCCTTGAGGAAATCGCTTACCTTAACGGCTGGATTACACGCGACGATGTCATGAAGGTCGCTGAATCTCTCAGCAAGAATCAATACGGCCAGTATCTCAGGGACGTTATAGAAGGGAAGTACATAGATGCCAGATAGAATTTTCATAACGGGCGCAAACGGTCAGTTGGGGCGGGACTTGGTTCACGAACTCACGGGGCGCGGAATTGAGTGCGTTGCGTCGGATATTCAGGACTCATTCGCGGGGGCTGAGAGTTGTAACTATATTCCCCTCGACATCACGGACGCTGATGCTGTTGACAAGGCCATGAAGGAATCGGGAGCCTCACGAGTGATTCATTGCGCTGCGTGGACTGCCGTCGATGCCGCCGAAGATGACGCTAACCGCCCGAAAGTCTACGCCGTCAACGTAACTGGAACGGAGAACATTGCGCGTTCATGTGCGAAGTATAACCTCGTGATGACGTACATCAGCACAGATTACATTTTCGACGGGACTGGGACGAGGCCATGGCTTCCCGATGACACATCATATTCGCCGCTGAATTATTACGGTGAGACAAAATTACTAGGCGAGCTTGCTGTGAGAAAATATCTTCAGCGTTTCTTCATCGTGAGGATTGCGTGGGTATTCGGCAAAAACGGTAACAACTTCGTCCGAACAATGCTGAAAATCGCAAAGTCTCATGACACTCTCAGGGTAGTCAATGACCAAGTTGGAACACCGACTTATACGCCGGATTTGGCGAGGCTTCTTGCTGACATCAACATGACTGAAAAATTCGGGACTTACCACGCCACAAACGAGGGCGGTTACATAAGCTGGTATGATTACGCGAAGGAGATATTCGCTCAGGCGGGAGTCAGCGTCAACGTCATTCCTGTTTCAACGGCTGAATATGGGATGTCAAAAGCAAAGAGGCCGTATAATTCGCGTTTGGACAAAAGCAGGCTGCGTGAGGCAGGGTTTGAGCCTTTGCCTGACTGGAGAGACGCATTGAGGAGGTATCTCGCTGAGAATGGGACAGATTAACGTTGAGAATGATGTAGGAGGGATTAAGGGACTTTGTGTGATTACGCCCACGGTTCACGGGGACAAAAGGGGCTATTTCACCGAGACATACAATCACCGCGACATGGCCGAAGCTGGATTGGATTACGTTTTCGTTCAGGACAACCAGAGCAGCAGCACGGCAGGCGTATTGAGGGGCTTGCACTTCCAGATCCATTACCCTCAGACGAAGCTGGTCCGTGTAATTCGCGGGGCTGTCTATGATGTTGCCGTTGACGTTCGTAAGGGCAGCGGGACATTCGGGAAGTATCACGGGGTGATCCTTACGGAAGAGAATCACAAACAGCTCTTGATACCGAAGGGCTTTGCACACGGTTTCCTCGTGCTGTCAGACTTCGCGGAGTTCTGCTACAAGTGCGATGACTTCTGGCACCCAAACGACGAGGGCGGAATAATCTGGAACGACCCCGACATAGGAATTGATTGGCCGAAAGTAAATGTACCACTAAATATAATCGAGAGAGACAGCAAATTACCCACACTGAAGGAGGCTGTATTGCCGTGAAAATAATCGTAACAGGAGGGGCAGGCTTCATTGGTAGCAATTTCATCTTCCACATGCTGAAGTCTCACCCTGAGGACAAAATACTTTGCATTGACAAGCTGACCTATGCCGGAAATCTCGCAACGCTGAAGGAAGTTATTGCCGACGGAAAAATATCGTTCTTCCACATGGACATCTGCGACCGCGAGAAGATATACGGACTCTTTGAACGCGAGAAGCCCGACATTGTTGTGAACTTTGCAGCTGAGTCCCATGTTGACCGCTCAATCGACAATCCCGGAATATTCCTTTTCACGAACACGCTGGGAACCGGGGTACTTCTTGACGCTTGCATGAAGTACGGCATCACCCGCTACCATCAAGTAAGCACCGATGAAGTGTATGGTGATTTGCCCCTTGACAGGCCGGATATGTTCTTCACGGAGACCTCGCCAATCCGCACATCATCGCCATACTCTGCATCAAAGGCAGGGGCTGACATGCTTGTTCAGGCGTATCACAGGACGTACAAACTTCCCGTGAGCATTTCGCGTTGTTCCAACAATTACGGACCTTACCATTTCCCGGAGAAGCTGATACCACTCATGATAATCAACGCACTTCACGACAAACCTCTCCCTGTCTACGGAAAAGGAATAAACGTCCGAGACTGGCTTTACGTTGAGGATCACTGCCGAGCCATTGACATGATAATTCACGATTTTGACACTGAGGGCGAAATCTTCAACATCGGCGGTCATAATGAGATGAGAAATATCGACATCGTGAAGCTGATCTGCGCGGAACTTGGAAAGCCTGAGAGCCTCATTCACTTTGTTGAGGACAGGAAAGGCCATGACCTGAGATATGCTATTGACCCCACGAAGATATATCTCAGATTGGGTTGGAGACCTGAGACTCGTTTTGCTGACGGTATCAGGAAGACTATACGCTGGTACTTGGACAATGAGTCATGGTGGAGGCCGCTGATGGCTTAATGAGGATATTACATACATCTGACTGGCATTTAGGCCGAAAGTTAAAGGAGCATGACCGCTCAGAGGAGTTCAGGAAGTTCTTTGAGTGGCTCGAAAATGTCATAGCCCGCGAAAAGCCCGATGCCCTGATCGTATCGGGAGATGTGTTTAATAACTTCAATCCTCCGATTGAGGCTCAGGAAATGTATTACACATTCTTGGGGAAAATCGCCGGGAAATCCTGCCGAAACATCATAATCATCTCAGGCAACCACGATTCGGCCCCATTCATCGACGCACCCGCAGAGATTATGAGACGATGCAATATCCACGTCATAGGCTGTGCGTGTCCCAACGAAATCATAGCCCTCAATGACCCTCATGGAACGCCGGAAATGATCGTCTGCGCTGTTCCGTTTCTTCATGACGGCGATGTCAGGGCAGTGAGAGCTGAAGACACGTTTGCAGAGATTGAGCGTGAGATTAAGGCGGGGATTATGAGGCATTACGCGGAAATTTTCGAGAGGGCGCGTGAAATTCGCGGAGAGGCTGAGATTCCGATTGTTGCGACAGGGCACCTGTTCCTCGAAGCTGGAAAGACTCAGATCGGCGAAGGAAAACACGCTACGTATTTAGGGACTGCCATAAAGGTCGGGACTGACATTTTCCCGGAGGATATAGCATATGTTGCGCTGGGTCATCTTCATTCACCGCAGAAGGTCGGGCGAGATAATATACGTTACAGCGGTTCGCCGATTGCCATGACGTTCGGGGAATGTGAAACTCAGAAATCCGTGAGCATTGTCGATTTTGAAGGGTGTAATTTCGCGGAGGTAAAAGAGATTCCTGTTCCTGTTTGGCAAATAATGAAGAGAATTTCAGGGGACATGGCCGAAATCGAGCGGAGATTGAGGGAGCTTGGTGGATTGAATAAGTCAGTGTGGGCTGAGGTTGCGTACACTGGACGTGAATCGCCGGGGAATCTTCAGGATAGGATTGACGAAATCGTAAAGGGCTGTCCTAGTGTTGAAGTATTGAGTGTCGTAGATGACAGGCAATATATGGAGCATACCAAGGAATTTGGCGGCAGGAAGCTCGAAGATATTTCGCTCGAAAAAATGTTCGACCACCTCATGAATACCCGCAATGTAAGCGCAGAAAAACGTGAACTATTCAAGAAAATGTACTTCGAAATCATTGGCAGCGTGAACGCAGAGCTATAAGACGATGAAAATATTGACAGTAACGATAAAGAATCTCAACTCACTTCGAGGAAAATGGCACATAGATTTCACCGGCAAGGAATACATTTCCGGCGGCATCTTCGCAATTACTGGCCCAACAGGTGCAGGGAAGACCACAATTTTCGACGCAATATGTCTCGCTCTATACTCCCAGACATCAAGGCTCGGAAAAATTGGAGGACAGGCCAACGAGATCATGACCCGAAGAACGAATGAATGTTCAGCAAAAGTAACGTTCGAGTCAAAAGGCCAGAAGTATATCTGTGAATGGGAGCAGACCCGCGTAAAAGGAAAATTTCAGACAGCAAAGCACAAAATTTCATACTTTGACACCGGAAAATCTATCAGTAACAGCAAGAAGAATACAGCAGGAATCGTAGCAGAGATTACGGGATTGGATTTCAGCCGCTTCAGACAGTCAATGCTTCTTGAGCAGGGAAGGTTCGACAGGTTTCTAAGCGCGGACAAAAATTCAAGGGCAGCAATCCTCAAACTCATTACAGGCACAGAGATATACAGCACAATCTCAAGCGAAGTATACAAACGCTCCCAGAACGAGATCAAAGCTCTTGAAGCAAAACATAACGATATCGACAAGGAAAAACTGCGTCTCGGAGGAATGACCATAGAAGCTATACAGTCAGAGATAGATATGACTGATGAGGCGATCTCGATTGCTGAAGCCGGGCATAAATCAACAGAGGAATTTCGTTCATGGCACAGGGATATTGACAGGCTTAATCATGACATTGCCGTAGTCCGTGAAAATCTCTCGGAACATGAAAGGAATGCGGAGGCGTTTATCTTGGAGCGAGGGATTCTTGAGGCTGCTGAAAGAGCTTCGAGTCTCGACGGCGAATATCAGGCACTGAAAGCAAAACGTGAGGCGCACAGAAATTCAGAGGCAGAAGTTTCGGAGCTTTCCGTGAAAATTTCACAACAGGAAGCTGAATGCTCGCAGATTTCCGCAGAACTTCCGGGACTTCTGGGAGAACTTTCGCGGTTAAAAGGCAGTGTTACTGAAACGCCTGGAGCTGTGTCAGCAAGAATTGAGGCAGCCGTGAGAAATTATGAGACCAGTAAGAAGGACGCAAAGGAAGCAGAAAAGTCCCTCGAACGCGCAAAGAATGAGAACGAGAAAGCAAAGACCGCTTCATCACGCGTACTATCGGAAGGAAAGGCAGCCCGCGCAAGACTCAACAACGCTAACGAGAATTACCGCAAAATCTTTGACCAGATCATGAGCATGAGAGCCAGGACAACATCAGCTGTTCTTGACCAGGAACGCTCAAAGCTCATTGAGGGCGAGGAATGCCCGCTTTGTGGCTCAAGGATTCATCCTAAAGCAGTTCATTCAGAATCTGGCTGTGAGAATCCTGATGACCTTTTCAAGAAGACAGAGAGACTTGAACAAGAGCTTAAGTCAGCAGAGGAATCATTAGGAAATGCGCAGGATAATTTTAACGAAGCCGTAAAGAACTGGAACGATGTTTCATCAGTGATGAGTGCTGCAAACGAGAAGTTAAATCAGTGCATGGACAATCATTCGGCCAAGAAAGGGAAGTTCACCGAGTGCCGCGAATTACTCGCCGAAGAAATACGCCGCGCCGGAATATCATGGAATGATGACACCCGCAAAATTCTTGAAAGCGCACGCAAATGGTCAGAAAGAATTGACAGTCTCGAAACGCAAATACAGAACTTCCAGCAGAAAGCTAAAACTCTTCAAGCTCTGATAGTGTCCGATACTGAGGCACTTGACACTAAACGCAGAGGGCTTGAGATTTTGACTGCGGAACTTGAGGGTCTTGAAGGATCATTCACGAGGAGTTTGGCTGAGAGAGGATTTTCTGACGAGGCTGCATACAGCAAAGCTCACAGGGATTCGGATGAGATTGAGGCCATGCGCAGGAAAAGGGACGAACTTTCATCGCAGTCTGAGAGGCTTAAGGGGGCGTTGTCAAACTTTCAGAAAGAGCTTGACGCGAAGACGGCCATGAATTTGACTGACAAGCCACACGCTGAAATCGAGGCTCTGTATCAACGGGAAGACGCAATCCTCAAAGAGCTTCACCAGAAGAAAGGACAGCTTACTCAGAATCTCATCACAGCAAATAAACTGACCTCAAGGATCAAAGAACTTGAGTCCGAGTATGACGCGCAGAGAGTTGTTGCTGAAAACTGGAAGGAATTTTGCGGCTTGATAGGCTCGGCAAATGGCGACAAGTACAACATATTCGCACAGAAAATCACGCTTGGCCTCGTGGTGAACAACGCTAACGATTACCTGCGGAAAATGAACGGACGATACTCATTGCTTCTTACTCCCGACAATGATGAACTTGAAATCAGTGTAAGAGACAGCCAGCAATCAGGAGAAATTCGGCCAACATCAAACTTGTCAGGCGGTGAAAGATTCATCGTAAGCCTTGCGCTTGCCTTAGGATTATCCCAAATCTCCGGCGGAAAAGCTCCGGTTGACTCGCTATTCATTGATGAAGGATTCGGCTCGCTTGATGACGAGGCATTGAGCGCGGCACTTGAGGCACTTGGAGAGATCCGCCGCGACGGAAGAATGATAGGCATAATCTCACACGTCTCAGGGATCAGCGAACACATCACCACGAAAATCAGCGTTATACGAAAATCCGAAGGCACAAGCATTCTCGAAGGGCCGGGCTGTTCAGGCGGAAGATAAGTTATAATTATCCCATTACGACACGGAAAGGGGAAAACTGCTCCCAATGATACGGGCAGTAATCGACATCGGCAGCAACTCCATAAAGATGAGAATAGCTCGTGTTAGCGGCGGGCGCGTTAATGTTATCCGTGATGAGACTGAAGTAGTTCGTCTCGGGCGCGGAATGTCATCAACAGGTCTTCTCTCCCAAGAAAGCATGAAGCTCTCGTGTGATACCGTCGCAAAAATGGTGCGAAGGGCGCGGAACATTGGGGCGGAAATTTTCGTTGCTGGAACAATGGCTCTCCGTACTGCCGGAAACTCCTCAGACTTTGTGAGTATGGTTAAAGACACTTGTGGCCTCGATGTTCACGTTCTTACGGGCGAGGAAGAAGCTCGTTACTCATGGAGGGGTGCGCTTGACGGTTTCGATATTGAGGGCGACGCTGTAATGTTCGATACAGGAGGAGGAAGCACAGAGTTCGTCGCAGGCTTCGGCCATGATATGAGGCGTGTGGTGAGCGTTCCTATAGGTGCGGTGAATTTGTCGGAGCGATTCTTCTCATCAAACGACTCAACCGTCAGCAAAGCATCATGTGATGAGGCAGTCAATTATGTAGCCGGGTTATTCGCAGAGAATCACATCGAGAGTTTCAGGGTCAGCAAAAACGGAAAGTTCGACGTTATCGCTGTAGGCGGAGGTGTGGTTGCGATGGCAGGCGTCAAGAATGCTTGCGAGAATTTCATTCCTTCGAGGCTTCACGGAACTGTTCTCACAAAAAGCGATGTTGTCCGTCAGATCAGGCTGTATTCCTCCCTCACACTAAGTGAACGCGAGAATGTTATCGGCCTTCCGAAATCGCGGGCTGACGTAATTCTTGGGAGCGCGTGTATAGTTTTCACGGCTATGACTGTGCTTCATGCTGACTCATGTACCGTAAGCATTAACGGATTAAGGCACGGACTTCTTCTCAGTGAGATATAATGTACAAAATAATATCCAGAATGCCAGAGAGGTGAAAATGAAAATTGCTGCTCGAATTGATGTCCAACGGAACACTAGCCGAGCTTCCTCCAGAAAATATGCCGGTTGGAATGCTGCCGTCACCGCCCGGCGATTCTTCAGTGATGCTTCTTTTGCCGCACAACAAATATTTATTGGGACAGCGCGGAAGTGAATGGGTATATTATGACGGCAAACCGGGAGCTTCACCGCAGAATGTTTTTCTCTACGACAGCCAGAGCATATCGTTGATCAACGAGGGCGCAGAACCCACAGTCCTGACCGCAGGAACAGTTAATACCCTCCGAAAAGAATTATTCGCAATGTCAGAGCCTCCGGGTAATCACACGGGAGCCGTCTTAATGCTCAGAACGTTTATGCGTAACTATCCAATCTTCATGTCTGAGAGTGCGGAATATCTCGACGAGAAAATCTTTCTCCGTTCCATTTCACAAAACACAACGCTGCGTAAAGCATATTGGGCGTTGAGATTTGCCATGAACAGGAGCGAGCTTGAGACTTTGACGAGACTAAAAGCATGGCTGAAGGCTGACCCTGAGATATTCACGAAGCCCGGCCATGATATGAAGATATGGTTCTCGCTTCTTGAGATGCCTGACGCTGAGACTCTTGCCGAACTTGAAGCCCTTTCATTCTCGCAGCTTGAACTGAAGCGAATGGTCGCGCAGAATGCCTCGCCTATCGTCGTATATAATCAGGTATCAGGGTGGCTTGTCTTGGGACGTTTCGGGAGACAAAGGGATACCATGTTCTTCCTTTGGGCTTACTTCAGCCATGAACTTTGGAACGTGCTTCGTGAACGCAAAAAGTTGTCCGTTAATGATATTATTCTAGCGTCATGGGGTGAGTATGAGACTAGGCAGGCCATGATAGAACGCGCAAAATATAAAGGAGATGAGGACATCACAGAATGAACGTACAATTTTCAGGGGTAAGCAAAATATTTGAGCCTGATATTGCCGCCCTTGTCGACATTAACCTGAACATAGAGCAGGGCGAGTTCGTATACGTGATTGGTCAGACAGGTTCGGGGAAGTCAACGCTATTACGCCTCATTACCCGCGAAATTTTACCCTCAAGAGGAGTCGTAGCAGTCGGAGGATATGACCTCAAGCGAATGAGGAAAGCTGATATTCCGTATTACAGGCGGGATGTCGGGCTGGTAGCTCAGGATTTCAAGCTCATTCCAACATTGACGGTCTACGAGAATATTGCGTTCGTGATGGAAGCTATGTCAGTCCCAAAAAGGTTAGTGGCAGAAAGAGCGAAGGACGTGATCAATCAGGTCGGGTTATGGCGGAGAAGGTCAATGAGGCCGGCGCAGTTATCAGGCGGAGAACAGCAGAGAGTCGCAATAGCCCGCGCACTCGCAAATTCACCGTCGCTTTTCATTGCTGACGAGCCTACGGGGAATCTTGATTTTCACACGGCGGCAGAGGTCATGAAGATACTTTTTGCGATCAACGCGGCTGGAGTTACAGTAGTGATGTCGACGCACAATCAGGGCATCGTCAACGCCTCCCGTCAAAGAGTCATCGAGCTTGAAGGCGGGAAGCTCGTCCGTGATGAGAAAGGGGGCTTGTATTCGGAATGACTATGTTACGTTACGTCCTCCGCGACACGTGGAGGCTTATCGTTCATCACTGGGTACTCGGACTTCTCACACTCATAACTGCCGGCGTAATGCTCTGGATCCTCGGAGTAACTACGCTTTTGTCGCTGAACCTCGAAAATCTCCTCTCACGCTTAGAGTCGGAGCTTGCAGTTCAGGCGTACTTGGTGAAGGACAACACTCTCGACGTTGAGGCAATAGCGCGGAAGATCCAGGGTCTCGAATACGTCTACAGCATAAAGACGTTCTCGCCGTCCGAATCACTCGCAAAGTTACAGCAGAAGATGGGAAGTCAGTCCCGCGCCCTTGAGATGCTCGGCGACAATCCAATCCCTTGGAACTTCGAGATACATGTCAACAGCGCGCAGGACGTTGAGCCTTTGGTTGAGGCGTTAAAGGCGATGCCGGAGGTTGACGACGTTGTGTACGCTGGCCTTGTTGTGCGTAGGATTTCGGCACTCTCAAGAATCTCGTCGCGCATAGCGTTGGTCATGTTCATACTCGCCGTGATAATCACCGCACTCGTCGTCTACAACACGATTCACATCTCGCTATATTCGAGGCGTGAGGAGATCGGCATAATGTACCTCGTCGGAGCAACACGGGCATATATTGCGACACCGTTCGTACTTGAGGGGACTATGCTTGCGTTCTTCGGCGCGCTGATAGCGGGAGCGGGGATAATAGGCGCGTACTTCCCGGGGATTGAGCTTATACGCGAGAATCTGCCTTTGCTGACGAACATAATCATCACTGACAGGGCAGTAATATGGCGTTTCTGCGGATTGTTGGCGGGATTCGGTGCGACATTGGGCTGGGTATGCAGTTACCTCGTCGTCGCAAGATTCATTAACTCCATAACGAGGCCAGAATGAACAGGAAAATTTCAGCAATCATCCTCCTCATAATGCTTGTGATTGTCCCTGCTGCCGCAAAGAAGTCAGCCTCAAAGCCCAAAGGCAGCATTGACTCACAGATAGCCGCTGAGGAGAAGAAGCGTTCAGACCTCGCCAAACAGGTCAAGGCATACCGTGAGCAGATAAAGCAGATGGGCGCGAAGGTTGAAGGCTTGCTGACGAAGGTCAACACTCTACAGCAGGACGAGAGCGTTGCAAAACAGGAGCTGACGGTTCTTGAGCTTCAGAGTGAGAAGATTCAGGAGAATATTAACGTTCTCGATGTCTACATGAAGGAAGAACAGGTTAAGATTGACGAGCTTTCGCACAAAATGAGCGAGCGTCTTGTTGACATGTACAAGTACGGCGACGCAGGAAGAATGAGGACGCTTTTCGCTTCACGTTCAGTTTTTGAGGCCGTCGAGAATGCCTACCTCCTGAAGTGCATGAACGACCGCGACGAGGCTATATTGTCGCAGTTGCAGGAGAAAGTTCAGAACATGGACTTATCACGCCGGACGATGGACGACCATCAGGCAAGGCTGAGGGAAAAGAGCGAGGCAGTCCAGACACAGCGCGACAAGTACAAGCAGAGCATAAAGGACACAAACCGTTTCATAACGTCGCTGCAGAAGCAGAAGGCACTCGCTGAGAAAGCAGCCCTCGAAGCTGAAGAAGCTCAGAAAGCCGCCGGAGCTATGATTGCGGAGCTTCAGAGGAAACGTGCGCGTTCGTTCATTCCTACAGGGAAGGGGTCGAAATTCGACTGGCCAGTTCGCGGGGCTATGTCAAGTCCTTTCGGCTACAGGATACACCCTATCCTGAAGCGCAAAATCCTCCACGCCGGAATCGACATCGCATCTCCAAACGGTACTCCCGTAAAGACAGCCGCACCCGGCGAGGTGATCTATAACGGCTGGTTACGGGGCTACGGGCGAGTTGTTGTCATTGACCATGGGCGCGGTTTCTCGACACTCTACGCACACTTGTCGGCAAGCTTGGTTCATGAGGGTCAAATCGTAAAAGCTGGAGCAAACATCGCGCGTGTTGGAAGGACGGGGAACGTTACGGGCTACCACCTTCATTTCGAGGTGAGAGTCTACGGTACTCCGGCTGACCCTATCAGGTATCTCAAACGTTAAGGGGGATTGAGAATGAGAAGGTTACTTTTATTGCTTGCTGTGATTCTTTTGCTGAACGCGGCCAACATTGACCGTCAAATAAAGACGCAACAGAAGAATCAGAGCGACATGAAGAAGAAGATTGAGCAGTACAACGCGATAGCCCGACAGAAATCGAAGGAGTCGAAGTCATTGCTCAGTCAGTTGTCGCGCCTCAAGAAGAACGCCAACGAGTCCCAATCCCGAATGAATGATCTTGAGCAGGAGAACTCGAAATTGCAGGCTTCTGTTACGGAGTTGAACAAGAGCATAGTCCGCGTGAACGAGTCGATGAATCATATACTCTCGATGCTTCGCGGGAGGCTTGCGGAGCTCTACAAGTTCACACCCGACGAGAACAGCATCAGCGTTATCATGAGCGCGGGCGGGCCTCATGAGGCTGTCAATACGGCGTACATGCTGAACATGTTTGCCCGGCGTGATATTGCGATGTTTGAGGAGCTTAACGCTAGGGAGCGTGAACTTACGGAGGCAAGGTCGAAACTTGAGGCCAACAAGTCTCAGATAGCGCGTCAGACGGACGAACTCAGGAAGAAGCGTGAGGAATTTGACAGCGCGGTCAAGAAGACTGACACCCTCCTCAAGAACGTTCAGAGTGAGCAGAAGAAAGCTGAGTCGGCGGCGAAGGAGCTTGAGCGTGCTCAGAAAGCTGTCGGAAGCAAAATCACAAACCTCATGAACCAGAAGAAGAAGCGTGCCTCAACCGTCAAAGTTACCCCCGCGAAATCCAACGTTGGAGGCTCAAAGGCCACAGTCCCCGTGAAGTCAAGCACCCCTGCGCCGAAAGGAAACGTGAAGTCCCTCGCATGGCCGGTCAACGGAACGGTAACGATGCAGTACGGCTCACGTGTTCATCCGACTTTCAAGACAAAGATATTCAACTCCGGGATCGACATAGCGGCCTCATCAGGTACTCCCGTAAAAGCGGCTGGGCCGGGCGAGGTTCTATACCAAGGCTGGCTGCGTGGACTTGGCCAAGTCGTAATCATAGATCATGGCGGGGATTTATCGACTGTTTATGCGCACTTGAGTGGGACAACTGTACGTGAGGGTGCTAATGTGAACACAGGAACGGTAATAGGGCGTGTGGGTAACACTGGGACTGACGCTGAGTACGGGCTTCATTTTGAGGTCAGGCGCGGCGGAAGTGCAGTGAACCCGATGAGTTATTTGCGGAGATGATGCGGTATAATTCTCTGTATTCAGAAAAAGAAGGTGTAAAATTGGCAAACCACAAACGTTTTTATATACTTATCATAACGGCACTGGCATTAACGGGATTTCTTTACGGCTACAGGGCGCAATCCGCCGACTTTTCCGAAGCAGACTTCAACCGAATATCACCCTTCAACGTCCGCTCGCTGTGGCTTTTGCGTCAAGTACGCTACATCATCGAGAGCTATCAGGTTGACGCAGACAAGAAGCCCGCAAACGATGACGATCTCCTTCACGGTGCAGCTCGAGGAATGGTTGAGGCTTGGAAAGACCCCTACACACGTTTCGTAACTCCTCAGCAATTGAAAGACGACGAAATCGAGCTTGAGGGAAAATACGGCGGTCTAGGAATGTACATAGGCGACAGGGACGGCCAAATCCTCGTCATATCACCAATGGAGGACTCTCCGGCGGAACGTGCTGGCCTGAAACCGAAGGACCAGATCGTGAAAGTCGACAACGAGGTCGTAATAGGCTGGACATCTGACAGGGTAGTTCAGAAACTTCGCGGTGAACCTGATACCAAGGTTACTGTCTGGGTGAGGCGTGAGGGTGAGGACGAACTTCTAAGCTTCGAGATTACGCGTGAAATAATCAAGCTCCATAGCGTGAGATACGAGATGCTTTCGGATGACATAGGCTATCTCAGGCTCACTCAGTTCAAGCAGAATACAGCGGACGAAACGAGAAATGCTGTAAGGGATATGATGCGTAAGGGAATGAGGGCGTTAATCCTCGACCTTCGCAACAACGGAGGCGGACTTCTCGACGCAAGCGTGAAGATTTCGAGCATATTCCTGCGCGATGGCCTGATTGTTGAGACTAAAGGGCGTTCGGAGCGTTCAAACGAGAGGTACAATGCCAACAAGAATTTCTATCTCACAAACATGCCGATGGTAGTCATGATTAACGGCGGAAGTGCTTCAGCTTCGGAAATCGTAGCCGGAGCTTTGAACGACAGAGGGCGCGCGAAACTTGTCGGCGAAAAGAGCTTCGGAAAGGGAAGCGTTCAGACGCTGTTCCCATTGACGGACGGAAGCGGAGTATACGTTACAATAGCGAGGTACTATACGCCGTCAGGAAAGGTAATCGACCACGTTGGATTGTCCCCTGACATTGAGGTCAAGGGCGAACCTAACCGTGATAAGTCGAAGGATTTGCAGTTGCAGGGCGCGATAACTGAAATCAAAAAGTCAATGCGTTCAGTAGCTGGAAGGAGAAATTAAGGAGGATTTTTGATTTTGGGTGCAAACAGGAATGTAGATTTGCTCGTCGGCGCGCAGTGGGGCGATGAGGGCAAAGGTAAAGTTGTTGACATGCTGGGCTCTGATGTTGACGTTTTCGTTAGGTTTCAGGGCGGTGCAAACGCTGGTCATACGGTAATCAGCGAGGGGCAGAAAGTTGTGTTCCATCTTCTTCCGTCGGGAATGCTTTATCCCGGAAAGCTCTGCGTTCTCGGAAACGGCCTCGTAATCGACCCCGAACAGTTCCTCATTGAAACGGGTGAACTTTTCGCAAAGGGTCAGGACAGGGCGAGGCTCGCGGTAAGTCCTCATGCTCACGTCGTAATGCCGTATCACAAAATGCTCGACAAGTTGCAGGAAGAATCACGCGGAAAGGGCCGCAAGATTGGCACAACAGGACGTGGGATAGGGCCATGCTACGTCGACAAGTATTCGCGCTCAGGGCTTAGAGTTGAGGATTTGATTGACGCTGATGTTCTCCGAGACAGGCTGACATACATACTCGACGAAAAGAACCAGATTTTCACGAAGCTCTACGGTCAGAGGCCATTAGCATTCGATGAAGTCTACGAACCTGCGAGGAAATGGGGCGAGGCTATTGCGCCATATGTTGATGACACACGAGCACTCTTGAGGCGGGCAGTCGATGAGGGTCAGCATATACTCCTTGAGGGAGCGCAGGCGGCACTTCTCGACATAGATCACGGGACGTATCCATATGTTACGAGTTCCTCAACGTCAGCGGCTGGGGCATTCACGGGCACAGGACTTGCTCCGAACGATTTGACACGGGTGATTGCTGTCGTGAAAGCCTACACTACCCGCGTGGGTGAAGGGCCGTTCCCGACGGAAGACTTCACGGAGATGGGCGAGAAACTCAGGGCTAACGGCGGAGAGTATGGCGCGACAACTGGAAGACCAAGACGCTGCGGGTGGCTTGATATTCCTGCGCTAAGGTACTCGATGGAACTCAACGGCGCGAACGTAATTGCCCTCACGAAACTTGATGTTCTCACGGGAATGGGCGGAATAAAAGTCTGCACAGCTTACGAGAAGGACGGCAAGCGATTAACGTCATGGCCGACTGATATTCGTACATTGAGCGACATTCAGCCGGTATATGAGACGCTTCCGGGCTGGAACGATGACATCACGAACTGCAAGAGCTTCGAGGAACTTCCGGCCAACGCGCAGTCCTACGTGAAGTACATCGAGAGCGCACTGAATGTTCCTGTGGGATTGATCGGTGTAGGAGCGGACAGGAATCAGACCATCAACAAAGGAATGTAGCTTCTTTGTACGTGCCTGATATAGACTTCCTTACGTTCAACGATTTGCCTGACATTCTGAGGATAAACGCGGCTTCTTCATGCTCATGGCCGGAGGAAGTCATACGCTCGGATCTAAGTCAGGACTCGGAGAATGAGACGACATATCTCGGGGCTTTCGCTACGACTGCGGAAGCTCCTTTGTTGGGCTATGCTGTTCTCGGCCGGGAGAAACGGGCGGGTCTATTGATGGCACTTGTTGTTGACAGCATATACCGCCGTAAGGGTATAGGCCGTCAGCTTTTGATGGCGATAGGCGACTGCGCTTTGTACCTTAATTTCCGAAGGTTAAGGCTGAAGGTGAGGAAGTCAAATTCGGGGGCAATAGCACTTTACACGCAGATGTCATTTATCGGCGAGACTGTCAGGCGCGGCTACTACTCCAACGGCGAAGACGCAATAATAATGAGCGCGGGTCTTCCGCTGAAGTTCAGGAGTCAGCAATGAGGGTATATATTCCGTTCGATGACGGTTCAAGCATATCGTTTGACGGCGAGGGCTTCACGATTCACAGGAAGCCCAAAGGAATTGCCGACGCTGATAATCCCGACGAGACTCCGTGCAAGGCTGATAACGCTTGGAATACTCGGTGGAGCGAGATAGTCCGGGCATTGGAGACGGCGTATAAGCGTCAGGAGAAGAACCGGAAAGCTCAGAACGCCAAGAAGATTTACCGTCCATAAAAAATTTCACGTTAAAATCCTGCCACACAGCGAATTTTGCGCTATAATAGCAACAAATCATTGAACAATTCTCAAACTCTAAAAGGCAGGTAATTTTCCAAATGAAACGCACGTTATTTGTCGCAATGTTTCTGGCCCTCTTGGTCTCGTCAGCAATGGCAGCACCATCGGGCAAAGTCATGCTCTATTCCTCAATGCAGGAAGACCAGCTCGTCGCAATCAAGAAGGGCTTTGAAGCGAAGTACCCTGAGATAGTCATGGACTACTATTTCGCGGGAACAGGAAGAGTCATCACCAAAATCGCAACAGAGCATCAGGCAGGGCAGGTCGCCGCAGATGTAATATGGGTTGGCGACCCTTCAGACTACCTCTCGTTCAAGAAGGAAGGAATCCTCGAGAAGTATTCATCGCCCGAAGCCTCAGCAATCGCCTCGAAGTTCATCGACCCCGACGGATTTTACACCGGTGCAAGAATGATGAACATGGGCATAGGCTACAACTCAGCTCTCGTTGAGCCTCAAGATGCCCCGAAGTCGTGGAATGATCTGCTTGACCCAAAATGGGAAGGACAGATCGTCATGACCGACCCAGCTTCCGCCGGAACAACAAAGTATTTCGTCGCCGCGTTGCTCGCAAGCCCCAAGTATGGCGAGGAATACTTCAAGAAGCTCCGCGCTAACGGCTGTGAACTTGAGTCAGGTACGACAGCGACACACAATCAGGTCGCGGCAAGTGCCTATCAGGTCGGAATAATGCTCGACTACGTTTCCCACAACCTCATGGCTCAAGGTTCACCGATAGGGTTCACGTATCTTCCGGAAGACCTCATCTCAATCTTCTCACCCATCGGACTCGTCAAGGGCAGCGCGAACAATGAGAACGGCAAACTCCTCTACGACTTCATTCTCTCGAAGGACGGCCAGAAAATCCTCATCGCAAACAACCTCCTCTCCGTGCGCGATGACGTTGAGCAGGAAGGCGTTGACGTTGAGGCAATCGCAAAGTCAGCAATGACCGTAGACCTCGAATCACTCGCCGCAAACTCGGACAAGATACTCAACACGTTCGATAACATCTTCAAGAAGTAATCACAACCAGAAAACGAAACGGAGGCTTTGAAGTTCTGAGGCTTCCGTTTTTTGTTGAAAGGAGGCAAAATTTTTATGGCAGGAATAAAATTCAGGGACATTTCCTTTTCATACGGCGACAAGAAAATTCTCGAAAACTTCTCGCTCGATGTTGAGGATTCGCAGATAATGTGTCTCTTGGGGCCTTCAGGCTGTGGGAAAACTACCCTCATGCGCTGTCTTCTCGGTCTCAACAAACCCGCAACAGGTGAGATTTACGTCGGCGAAAGGTGCGTATTCTCGAAGGAAAAACGCATCAACATTCCCCCAGAGAGGCGCGGAATTGGCGTAGTCTTTCAGGATTATGCAGTATGGCCTCACATGACAGTCCTCGAAAATGTCTGCTACCCCATGAAGAAGCACAAGCTCCCCAAAGATGAGATGAACAGGAAAGCACATTACGCCCTCGAACAGGTAAGAATGAGCGATTACGCAGCTTACCTTCCGAGCCAGCTTTCAGGCGGCCAGCAGCAGAGAGTCGCAATCGCTAGGGCTTTGGTCAGCTCCGATGAAGTCATAGTAATGGACGAGCCAATCACGAACCTCGACGCTAAACTCCGCGAGGAAATGCTGATTGAGATCCGTCAGATTCAGAAGAACATCGGCACAACGATTCTTTACATCACTCACGATCAGGAAGCCTCACTTCAGCTTTGCGACAAAATGGCAATCATGGACGCAGAAGGGAAATTGTCCCAAATCGGAACTGACGAGGACATAATATTGCGCCCCGCAAGCCGTTTCGTCTTCGAGTTCATAGGGGTATCAAATTTCTTTAGGCTCTCGAAAAATTCAGGCTCATGGTTCTTCAACGATGACAGCAGGTATGACGGTGTTGTCCCTGACGAATACACTTCAGTTGTTGACTTGGGCGTAAGGCCGAATGATATTGTCTTCGACGAGACATCAAACGTTCGCGGAAAGTTGAGACGCTCTGTCTTTCTCGGAAGCGAGTACAACATGTTCGTGGACTTCAACGGGCAGGAAGTCAGAGTACAGCGCAGTACGTTCGATGACGGTGCAGGAAGCGTCAAGGAAGGTTCAGAGGTTGGGCTGAAGTTCCTTAACCCAGTCTTCTATCACGCAAAGGAGGCGTAAGAAATGGCGAGAAAATCCACATCTGACCTCGCCGCTATGGAAGGGAAGAAGATAGGTCTCGACGGAATTATGACGGGCCTCAGCTTCGTTCTTCTTTTCATAATAGTGGTGATACCGATCTTCATGATAGTCTACAATGCGTTCTTCTATCAGGGAAAATTCGATTTAACCCTTTTCACATCGGTCATATTCGACAAGGAAAATCTCAAGGCTATGGGTAACACGATAATCATCGCCGTAGCAGTAACGATTTTCGGGACAATAATGGGATTGTTCTATGCTTGGCTTCTCGGAAGGAGCGACATTCCTGCAAAAGGTTTCATGCGCGCACTCTTCACGATCCCTTACATGTTCCCTCCGTTCTTCGGGGCAATGGCGTGGGATTTGCTTTTCTCAGGAAGGGCGGGCTACATTAACCGCTGGCTGATGTCGACGTTCCACCTCCGAACCGCGCCCGTGAACATCAACAGCATCGGCGGAATAATCTTCGTCGAATGCTCGTACTACTTCCCGTTCGTGTTCATGCAGGTAGTAAGTGCGCTTGAGAGAATGGATCCAACGCTTGAAGAGTCAGCAAGAATCGCCGGAGCGCGTCAGTCTCAAGTCATCTGGAAGATAACGCTTCCCCTCGTTAAACCCGCAATCTCAGCCGGAGCGTTATTGATTCTAATTTCGTCGCTCGCACATTTCGGAGTGCCCTCGATTTTGGGCTTCTCGAAGAACATCTACACACTTCCGACGATGATATATGCCCTAATCAACAAGTCAGGCGGAAGTTTCGACGGCATTCGTCAGGGAACGGCACTGTCAATTCTTCTCGTGGCAGTCGTGGCTGTTGCGCTAGTGATTCAGAAGAAGGTACTCAGTTCAGGAAGCTATGACATCATCAAGGGGAAATCAATGCGTCCAACGCTGATAAAGTTACGCGGTGCAAAATACCCGCTGTTGCTTCTCGCATGTCTCACTCTCCTTGTGATTGTGGTTGTTCCTCTGGTGATGATATTCCTCGTCGCATTGGTGAGGGCTTACGGCCTGCCTCTGGTGTGGAAGAACTTTTCATTCAGCAACTACGAAAAGGTTTTCGCTTCAACCGCGACAATGGACTCGATCAAAAACTCGCTGTTCCTGTCCGTAACTGCCGGTGTAGTTTGTATGTTCTTGGGAGTTATGATTGCGTACGTCATCAACAGAATCAAACCTCGCGGAAAGAACGTCCTCGAAATCCTCTCAATCCTTCCGTACTCGATACCGGGTACAGTCCTTGCAATAGGAGTAATACTGTCATGGTCAGGCGCAATCTTCAAGATTACTCTCTACAATACAGTGTGGATAATCTTGGTTGCTTACATGGCGCGTTACCTTTCGTTCTCGATGAAGAGCGCGTCGGCCTCACTCCAGCAGGTCAACTCATCACTCGAAGAAGCGTCGAGGGCTTGCGGTGCAACTCATACCGAGTCATTGAGGGACATAACACTTCCTCTGATTAAGCCCGCGATGGTCTCAGGGTTCTTCCTGATATTCCTTCCGGCAATGAGGGAGCTTACAACGTCGATTTTGCTTTACGGGCCTTACAGCAGGACTTTGGGCGTTCAGATATTTGCCCTCCGTGATGCGGGAATGATTCCGCAGGCGGCGGCTCTGGCATCTGTGGCGATTGTTCTGATAATAATATGCAATGCAATCGTTACATGGATAACGAAAGATCGCAAGGGGGCGTAAAGAATGTCGGACAAAAATCAGGTTGTACTCCGCCACGTTACAAAGAGATTCACAACGCGCACTATGGGAACAGTAACGGCTGTTGACGATTTCAACCTCGAAATCAAAGAGGGTGAGTGCTTCTCATTTCTGGGGCCTTCGGGCTGCGGAAAGACCACGACGCTCCGAATGATTGCGGGCTTTGAGGACTTGTCGGAAGGCGAGATTGAGCTTTGCGGACGGCCTGTCTCAATAAAGGCTAAGAACCTCTATGTTCCGCCGGAAGAGAGAGATTTGGGAATGGTCTTTCAGGCGTTCGCGGTGTGGCCTCACATGAATATTTTTGACAACGTTGCTTTCCCTCTGAAGATCAGGAAAACCCCGAAGAAGGAAATCGAGTCGCGCGTCAAAGAGGCATTGAGGCACTGTTCGCTTGACGGTCTCGAAAAGCTTTACCCTTCCGAACTTTCAGGCGGCCAGCAACAGAGGATTGCTCTCGCTCGTGCAATCGTTACGAATCCCAAAGTCATGCTGCTTGATGAGCCACTGTCAAACCTCGACCCGAAACTTCGTGAGACAATGCGCTTCGAGATAAAGGAACTTCAACGGCAGTTCGGGTTCACGATAATCTTCGTAACTCATGACCAGTCGGAGGCGATGGCGATCTCGGACAGAATGATGGTCTGCGACATGGGGAAGATTATGCAGATTGACACGCCCGAAAACCTCTACAGGAAACCAAATTCGCGCTTCGTCCACAACTTTCTCGGTGAGTCGACGTTCATCAACGTTGTACTGAAGGACGGCAAGGTCTTCCCGAAAGGTGATGAAACTCAGGCAATCGACCTTCAAATTCCTGAGAATGCCGAGAGCGAAATGGTCATCGCCACAAGGCCCAACGCAATAAGGCTGACGAAAGATTCAGGCTTCATCACTCACATCGAGAAGCGAATATTCCTTACGGACAAGACGGAGTATCTAGTCTCGGTCGGCCAGCAGCTCGTGAAGATTCAAACGCCTCACCGCGTAGTGTTTGCTCCCGGCGAACAGTGCGGGATTGAGATCGTCTCGCCCGGCTGGTATCCTCCAGAGGACAAAGAGGCCGAAGCCGAAAGAGCAAGAAGACAGCGATTTTAGAAGATGATCACAATAAACTCCTCTCAATTTATGGGAGGAGTATTTTTTTGCTGACTTGTGAAACATCCAACAAGATTGTGAACTACCGCCACTTATAGAAGTGGCAGCTTCCTAATTCAACGAGGTCAGCGTTGCAACATTTCTGTCTCCGTCTTACGTCCT
>CALGGR010000044.1 GCA_937915755.1 uncultured Fretibacterium sp.
GGCTTATAATGAGTGTAAGTCGATGCTCAGGTTTTCCTTTAAAGAAAAAAGCATTTCCCTCGATGAGCTGACGGAGCCCTTTAAGGAGCAGGAAAATATAGAGTTTGTCGAGATGCTGTTCTCATTGCCTGAGGGGTATAGGAATATCCTCTACCTTTACTATAATGAGGGCTACGCCACTAAGGAAATTGCAGATATTACAGGACAAAGAGAGGGAACAGTCCGCTCACAGCTGAAGCGTGCAAGAGATAAGCTCAGGGCGGCAAATAAGGAGAAAGGAGACGGCAGCTATGAAGGATAAGCTAAGGCTGATAAACAGCTATAAGACCCCCGATGACTGGAAGGAGCGTGCGGGCAAGATTGCAAAGGGCAAAGGCATATATGCAAGTGTAAAAACAAGCTCGTGGCTTAAGCGGGCTATCGCTGCGGCAGTGGCGGTGGCACTGGGCGTGGAGGGGTATATGCTCCTCGGCGGCTCTGACGGAACATTTGATGAAAAGCTCCAGCCTGCGCCTACCGGCGTGGTCGATGACGAGGCCACAAGGCAGTATGTCATAAAAAACCGCCTTAAAAACTACTTCCCGAACGCTACCGACCACGGGATAAGGCTTTATGCCGAGAAGTATGAGAGCCGCGGTTGCGGGGCGTTTATAACTCAGGATAACGGCATTGCCGACTCCTGCTCCAAAAGGCTTGAAACGGTCGGCTATTCTATGGGGGCGACCTTTGCGCCAAACGTTACCTGTGACGGCTATATAGCAGACGGCAGCAGGCTGATAGCCCTTGTGCGCTTCTCCTTTGATGAGAGCGTTCAGGACTTAAGTGACGACCTTCTGGCAGAAAGCCTTGTGCCCCACGTGTGCGTTTATGACAAGGGCTCACAGACCGTGCTTAAGCCCGAGAGCGTAAGAATGCTCAGCTTTAAGGGCTTTATGTCCTACTACGCAAGGGTGGAGGTCGAGCTTGGCGAGGCATTTCCCGCAAGCGGCTTTGATGATCTGGAAATTGACGTTCATTTTTACGATAAGCAGCTTGTGGGCGAGCGTGACCCGCTTACCCTGCCCGACACAAATGATGAGCACATAGGCATCTACCACACTGATGTAAAGATAAGGCAGACCTTCTCTGACGTTGAGCTTACCGGAGCTGACGGCTATGACACACTGATAAAGCGTGCAAACATCTTCGGCAATGATGAGGCAGTCTACGGGCTTTGTGAGCTTTTTGGCACCGGGCATATCACCCGTGAGCCCGAAGCCCCCGACACTTTAAGCGACAGCGTAGTGCTTACCTCTGACGGCTTTGTGACAGACGGCGTGAAATTAATGCTCTTCTATACCGCCAAAGCCCCGGGGCAGCCCTCTACGGATAAGTATTTCGGCGCATTTGAAAGAAACACCTCGGCAAAGCTTTACCTTCTTCCCGAGAGGATAGAGATAGGCTCATTTGACAGCCTTGAATATTACAGCAGCTATACCGATGACCCCCACCAGAACGCAAGGTGGATAGGCCTGACATTAGAGCCGAAGTACCTGCTTGACGGGCATCAGGTGGAGGCGGTGTTTTCTTCCACGGGTGAAAAAGGCGCAGACGTCACCTTTACCTATGACCTGACAAGCGAGATAACAAAGGGCAGGCGCAGCTTTACCCTTGACACCGGCTATGAGCCGCTTGAAGGCGCAGATATTGCGGGCAGCACGCTGGGTGTGCTTATTCGGGGGGCTGACAGGCTCATTAATGAAAAAACAGCCGCCGCCGAAAAGAGCGAGGACACGGGAAGCGCTAAAATAGGCTACCTCAGGGGCGAATTTGAGCCCGAGCAGTATTTAGACAAGGAGGGCTTTGCCTACTTAAAGCAGGACGCTATAGATCAGGGCCTCGGCACAACACAGTGGCTGCCCATTATCAGCGGCGGCAGCAACGCAAATATCATAAATATCCTATCCTCAGACGGCACCTCGGCGGGGCAGTATATAGACTATAACAACTACCTCGGGGCTCTCAAGAGCATAGTCTTTACCGACGATATCCCAGAGGATCAGTGGGAATAAAAGCAAAGAACAAAAGCTGACATATAAGAAAAGCTCCCGGCGGAAGAGAAATATACCGCGGGAGCTTTTTGTGTGGTGACCAACTGCTTTCAGGGAAGACTTATTTGTTCCTAACGTAATCGCTATAAGAGCACAAAAAAGCCTCCCCTGAACGCATTATCCGCCTATGGCGGAAAACGCTCGGAGGGGGACCGCCGCCAAAGGCGGTGGTGGAGGGGTTTCACGCAAGCTCCAAAGGTGAAGCAGAGGGGTTTCATAAAAGCAGATATGTTACAAGCGTATATTTGTTGCATATTAAAGTCTCGAAAGTTTGTGCGGTTTGTGTATTGCAAAAATGGAATATATATGCTATCATAGACTTAGAAAAGAAAAACAGCGGGAGTTAAGTGCCCGTTTAGAAGTAAGAAATAAGAGGCAAGAAGTAAGAATTTTTTTGCAAGGCTGTCGGGAGGTGAGTGCCGACCTCATCACCGCAGCATAATAGCTGTTGGGAGGTGGGTGCCGACCCCATCACCGCAGCATAATGAGCCCCGGGAGGTGGGTGCCGACCCCATCACTGAGTGAAACGATTATCTTAAGTCTTAAATCTAACCTCTTGCATCTAATCGCTTACATCTGAATCGCCTTCACGTTTTCCGTAAAAAGCAGTTGCTTTTTTTAGCAAGATGTGGTATAATAGTAGAATATGATAAAACTATTACCCCCAAAACGGGCGGACGGATAACGGAGACGTGTATATGAAAGCATTGATACTTAATTCAGGGCTTGGAACAAGAATGGGCGTTCTGACATCAGAGCAGCCGAAATGTATGACAGAGGTCTCGGCAAGTGAGACTATTTTGAGCAGGCAGCTTTCTCAGCTGGCCTATGCGGGAATTGATGAGGTGGTTATGACTACCGGCTATTATGATGAGGTTTTGGTAAACTACTGTGCCTCACTTGAGCTGCCGCTGCACATCACCTTTGTGAACAACCCGGTTTATGACAAAACAAATTACATCTACTCTATCTACTGTGCAAGGGAGCAGCTAAGGGACGATGACATTATCCTTATGCACGGCGATCTTGTGTTTGAAAACACGGTATTTGACGATGTATACAGCAGTCAAGTGAGCTGTATGACAGTAAGCTCCTCCCTGCCGCTGCCGGAGAAGGATTTCAAGGCAGTTATCAAGGAAGGGCGCATTGACAAGGTCGGAATTGAGTTTTTTAACTCCGCACTTGCAGCACAGCCCCTTTACAAGCTTAAAAAGGACGACTGGAGCATATGGCTTGACAATATTATCGCCTTCTGTGAGAGCGGCGAGGAGCAAAAGAGGAAGGTCTATGCGGAAAATGCCTTTAACGAGGTATCGGGCAGGTGTGTTATAGCGCCGCTTGATGTTAAAAACCGCCTCTGCTCGGAGATAGACAACCCCGAGGACTTAGCAGTCGTCTCATCAAGACTCAAGGAGGTCGAGAGCAGGACTGTGTATATGTGCTTTTCAAGCGACATCATTCACAGCGGCCACATAAGCCTTATCAAAAAGGCCGCACACTTAGGCAAGCTTATAGTAGGCGTTATGAGCGATGAGGCTGTTGCAGGCTTCAAGAGGCTGCCTATGCTGCCGTTTGACGAGAGGCGGTCAATGTTTGAAAGCATAAGCGGTGTAAGCCGTGTTGTTGAGCAAAAGACACTTTCCTACAGAGAAAATCTGGAAAAGCTAAGGCCTGACATCGTAGTTCACGGTGACGATTGGGTTACGGGCAAATTACTCTTTTTGCCATTTGGAGCTTTGAGCCATTTTGATGTCCCCTGAAATTTTTCTCTGACAGCTTGCATTTGTTTTTGAGCTTCCGGAGTTAAAAGCTGTTCGTCAGCTTCAAGAACTTGTTGATTGTAACTTTCACTCTCAGATTTTCTTCCGCCATTATTGAAAGCCTCGATAGCTTCACTGTCGCTTGATTGGTCAATACCTGTCATCTTGATTTTGTCGGTGTTCCAGATAACGAAATTATGCGAGCCAGTTTTAGACTTATCCAAATATTTATGGCCAGGAATACCGAACTCGTTAAAAATCTGCGACGTTCTAACTTTAGCTTCGGGAATAATATTCTTGTCGTGATTAATGAATGCTTCACGGGCTTGTTCAGGCGATAAAGTTTTCAAAATTTCCTGTTTAAAGAAGTCCATAATATTCTGGTAAAGCATGCCGCCTGTAATATTTCCTGCGCGACCTTGAGTGATGTCAATACCGCCAAGCTGAGAGAAGAAAGCCTTTTTGTAGATGTTAGAGCCGCTAAAGCCCATTTGAGCCAGAGAGTTAAGCATAGACTTCAACTTTTCCTGAACTTGTCTAGGCTGCTGGAAGAGTGGCAAATCCCAATCGAGCAATTCATAATCTTCGGGGATGTCGAAAGTATAAAGATTACCGTTTTTCTTTTGGAGTTTCTTGAAGTCCTCCAAAGTTGAAATGTTATTGATGAGGTTTAAGCCGCTTTGTAACGCGTTCAGTCTCTTGACGGCCCGAATAATTTTTGACTTGAGAGTAGATTTGCTGTTACGAGTAATGCCAGCCGCTGAAGGATTATCGCTTTGAGAAAACTCGCTGAACAGAGCTTTAATTTCGCGCTGTAAGTCATTAATTTTCAGCTTTGTATCTTTGCGAATATCATCAAGAGCGTCATTAAGTTTCACGCCGTTATCCAAGTCGTTATTAATGCGGTCAATAATCTCATTCCTGAACAAATTAACCTGTTTATTTCTGCCTGAGTTTCTGAATTTCGCGACGATATCAGGATTTTGCGAGAAGTAAGCACCGTGTCCGAAGTCCGAGAAGCCCTCACCAGAGCCGACATAAGCCAAGTCAAATTTATTACCCCAAATAATATTGCCTGTAGCATGAGTAACGAGCTGATTAAATTTCTCAAGTTGGCGTTGTCCCATGAAGCCGTCTTTGCGTAAAGACTTATCGAAGACTTTGAACAGCCCAGTAAAGTTTATATGTTTATCACTCTCGACATCTTGAGTTTCAGTAATTGGAGTATTACGTCTTTCTTCGTCTGACATGGAACTTCTACGAGATGAGTTACGAGCCTCAATCTCGCCGCCGAACATTTCATAAGCCTCAGTACCAGGCATAAAGAAAAAGCTACCATGTTGTATGTGTTTTTTGCCTTTATTCAATAACATACTCCAAGCGTCAAATTTATCTCTGAAGCCTTTAGTGAGAGTTTCATGCAAAAGTTTATTGAACTCGTCTTGAGATAAATTATTCTGAGCTTCGAGCAAGAAAGTAAAGTCATCCTGTTGTTTTGGAGATAAGTTATTAAAAATGGTGTTAGCTTGTCGGAGATAATTTTTGCCTTCAAAGTAAAACGGAGCAAAGTATGATTTGTCACTTCTATTAACAGCTTTTTCGTCTTTTAGGTAATGTCCTGTATCGTAATTCCCGCCGCTAGCGAAGCCTTCAATGCTTTGAACGAAATGTTGAAGTTCATGAATAGTAGATTGTCTTAAAGCCTCGTCGGAGCCGTTAGCTTGATTAATGTCAATACTAATGGAGTTATCTTCATTAAGTATTGCGCGAGTACCTTTTGGCAAAACCTCAAAGACGACGTTAATATTCTTCATGTCTGGGTAGGCTTTAAAGAGTTCAGGAGCGTTGAAAAACTCAGAGAGTTTAGCGTTTTTAATTTTGCCTGATTTAATCTGTTGGAGTTTATCTGTAATGAAGTCCCCATAAGGGATTTCAAATTTCCATTGACCGTCAGAACCTCTTTGCCAGCCAGTAGCGAGCCAAATTTTACGAGAAGTATCTGAAGGAGCCGACGTTAAATCTAATGGTAATTTTTTCTCGAGTTTTTTAGCTAGTTTGAGATTATCCATGCGAGTAGTAACGCCTTCAGCTTCATCAAGATGTCGAGCGCCAGTATAGCCAATAATTTGGTGGTAAATATCTGGGTCATTAGCGTTGAAGTTGCCATTATTGCCTGTAGCCGATTTAATAGCGTTAGAATTAGGGGTAACGAAGACGTCGCTTAAGTAACGGCCGAGAGAATGAGGGCCAGTGTCGTAAATATTTCTGAAGATAACGCCGTCGACATCTTCACCGTTTAAATCACCGTTAAAAACGCCGCGAACGATATCATTAGTGTGAGAGAACTCATCATTGACTTCAACGCGATACTTGCCGTAAATCAAATCATCAGTAGCGTAAGGGTCACCACTGCTGTAAGGGCTAGCGTCTTCATCGACTTCAAAAGTTCCGTCGTGAACTTTATCAAAGATGTAATTTTCAGCGTCGCGAGCAGATGAGAAAGGTTCCCCATTATCCTTTTCGTAAATGACTTCGCCTGTTTCATTGTCAATAATATAAATTTCGCTGAGTTCGTTCCAAGCTCTGCCGTTGCCTTCGATAATGTAAGGTTTACGGATATTCAGGAAGACCGCGTACAGTCCTTCATCGTCGTCATATTCTTGGTAACTTTGAGCGTTTTCCCGTCTTGAAGTGAACCAAGCGCCAGTATTTTCGCTCATACCTTCACCGCGAGTATCGAACACTGAAAATCCACCGTTTGGAGTTCCATGATAGACGACTAGCGGCTCACCGTTTTCGTCGATAACTTTTGATGAATTTTGCGGGTCATTCTCCCAATCACCAAAGAATTTTTTGAAGTTTGGTGTACGAACTTGAAGCCATAGTCTTTCAGAGAGGTTAGTTTTCTTACCATTTGGAGCTTTCAACCATTGTGAAGTGCCTTGATACTTTTTGCGGACTTCTTCAAGCTGATTACGGCCTTCTGGTGTGAAGCCTTCGTTGTCGGTTTCAATGTCGTCGTCTTCGTCAGTTTCTTCACCATAACCGTAGCCATAAAGCCAAGCATCACTGAATTTGTAGGATTGATTATAAGTTTCTGAATTTCCCGTACTCTGAGATACTCTTTTACCGAGATTGTTGATTGCGTCTTGAATTGATGAAAATTTACTTTTCTTTCTCGACGGGGTAGCTTGTGAGCTTTCAGTTTTCGGTGTTGATGTAGTGCTGAGCTTTTCTCTTTCCTGCGGCTGTGTTTGAGTTTCTTCAACTTGCTTTGGAGTTGTCTCATCATAAAAATCTTCTGGCTGAACTTCATCAGTATAGAATGAGTTATTATCCCCTTCACGTTGTATTCTTGCGTTCCACCTTTCTCGGAATGCTTCGTTGCCGTCTGGTTTCAAATTGCCGTTACTATCAAGCCATCCTGCCGAATTTAAGAACTCATTAATACGGCTTGTAAAGCTCTTTTGTATTGCGTTAAGCCAATTATGTTGAGCTCTATTGCGTTCTAAGTCAGTATCGAACCTTAACTTACCTGTGCTAGGGAAATATGTTGCTATAACTTTTCCGCGTTTTGTTCGTATTTCGAGATTTCTAGGCCCTTCACGCCTTACCCATCTATCTCCATAAGTATAGCCAGGCAACTTTGTTTCTCCAGCAACTATAGTGTAATTCTCTTCGCGCGTCCTATGCTTAACTTCAATATTTCCTACGGTGCGTTCATTCTCATTGGTGCCATATACAGACTGAGAATAATTTTCTGTGTTGGCAGTGTTCTGGTCAACGTCATTATTCATTGACTGATGATAACTCTCACTCTCACCCTGTAAATCGCTTCGTGAGGTTGAAACTACCCCGCTCTTGTTTACGTCCGTAAAAATTCTGCCAAAGACAGCTTCAATCTCAGGCGAAAGCTCAAATTCATGGTCAAGTCCGTCAGTTCCGCGATATTTAATCCCCTTAACAGACGCGTAAATGCTAGCCATCCAGCGTTTAAGGCTCTCAAAAGCTCTGCGTAATCTCAAGTTTGGAGCTTTACCCGTCCGAATGTATTTCTCGAAACCTACTGCAAATTTCTCTTGTGCATCAGTCCAACGGTTTTGTTCTTCCTGCGTCATCTGGTCTTTAGTCTTGGTAACGTCTAAATCTTCAATTCCAAGCCATTTAGCGAGCGTATCCCAATCCTGTTTAGCCATACCTTTAAGCCTACCAGCACGTATTAAGTCTCTAAAGTTGCTCAAGAAGAAATGCCCCAGTTCATGAATTAAAGTTGTAGGGTCTGAAGTCTGCAAGAGAGTGATAATGTTATTAGCTTCACGAATGATATTGCCTTGTTTATCGCGAGGCTGGAAGTCGTATTTATTATCGCCGCGTCTTTGACCGATAATTTTCCCATTTTGGTTGCGGATAAAAGTATCACCGTAGTCATCGTTGTAACGAATATCAAGGCCACGTTCTGCTAAGTATTGTTCAGGCGATAAGTTTGTGTAGCTGGAGAAAAATCTTGCACTGTAAGCTAAAATTCTTGAAACTGGCTCAATGTAACGTTCAGGTAAAAGCTGTTGTGCTTGCCCTTCTTTATCCTCAAAAGTTAGCTTCCTCAGCTTATCTTCAATCTTGGAGCGTAACTCTTTCGTCTGTTTATCATCAAAGCGGCTGAGAATTTTTTCTAACGCGTAATCAACTGCACTTTTTACTTTATACTTCCTGTAAGCGTGGCCATATTTAGCGGCATCCACAACATATTCAACTTTATCCGTAACTTTATCTTTTAAACGTTCAGAGAGAGATTTTTTCTTTGGAGTTTGCTTTTCTTCTGGACTACTTTTTTTCTCTGAACTTTCTTTCTTGGCGGATTGCTCTTTGCTCCGTTTACGTTCACGGTTCTTGTAATATTCTCTGCGTGCGTCTTTATTGCCATCATCAACTAAATTGCCGTTCTCGTCCAAAAAGCCGCCGTCATAAAGATAACCTTGATAATTTCTGTCGAGTTCTTCACGGATATTGCCTTCAAGTTCTTTATTATTAGCAAACTCTTTCGCCATCTGGAATGTTCCTGTTTGGGGTGAATATCTTGCAACAACTCGGCCGAATTTATCTTTGATTTCTAAGAAACGTCCAAAAATCTTTTTATGTCGCGGATGTTTATCCGAGAACTCCTTAGTTTCAACCGTAAATTCTTGCGTCTCACCATTATTTTCGACGGTCATGCTCTGGTTGTAAGTTTCAGCTTCACTCCCGCTTGCACGATTTATAGCCTCGTCGAGAATTTGTCCCTTTGTCCTTACGCTGTCTTCGAATAATACGGCTTGTCCCTGCTTAGCTTCATTCATTGCACCTTCAGCATAGTTGATTAAGCCCTGAGCTATTCTCTTCGCACTGCGTTTATTGTCATCAAAGAATTGCAGAATTTTTCGGGCTTCTGGTGTT
>CALGGR010000045.1 GCA_937915755.1 uncultured Fretibacterium sp.
TCTGATATTGATACTAAGCAATCCTTGTCGTTATCTTCATTTAACTGCTTTAATGCTCCCCTAAGTTCGTCCCCTGCTCTGACCCACTGCAATCCTGAAGTTCCAAATTTCACGCATACCCTTGTCTCGCTCTGGAGGTTCTCAGACTGATGATAAGCAAGCACATCACACTCCCTCTGTGCTTGTGCCTGCTGATTTGTCATTCTTGCATTCTTGCTGTCGTTCTCTTTCATCTGTCTGTTTTCACCTCTCATTCTTTATGTTTTTTTCTGCTTGCCCGCTTCTTTCCTTGTCTGGCACTTATTAACGAATTTGTGGTAAAATCTCTTCCTGAGAAGAAAATTAACCCTTTTCGTAAATCTTAGGAGAAGAAGTAACGGTCAAATTACTTTACTAATTACGATATAGGGCGCGAATTTGTACCTCCAGAGTGCCTGTCTGGGGGTTTCGCATTTTTAGGGACTATGTTTCATTTTCTGTCTCCTCATTTTTTTTCTTTGGAAACATCAGCTCTTGTTCTGTGATCCCAAATATCTTTGCTACGTCTGCCATGCGCTTGAGCTTGGGCGACATTACTCCAGTCTCCCATTTTGACACAGTAGCAGGGGTAATTCCTAGTGCAAGAGCAAATCTAAGCTGCGTCATACCCAGCTGTTCACGTCTTCGTCTAATTTCTTCTTTCAAAGCCATTTACTCTTTCACCTGCCGTTAATAATTTTCTCTTTGCGGTATATTATACTTAACTTTTTAGAATTACTAAAGTCCCCTACAAAAAAAACTCCACAGAAATTTTTTCTCCGCAGGATTTTCGCCCCTACTTCTCTGTGGCAGGCTTATTGCCCACTAATTCATCAAGGCCGACTTCAAACAATGATGACAGCGCAAGAAGTGTCGTGAACTTTGGCGTTCCGCGTCCTGTCTCCCATTTGCAGATTGTCCTGTTACTTAGCCCTAATTTATCTGCCACAAACTGCTGACTCCAGTTCCGTTTCTTCCGCAGAGTAACCAAACGAATTGGGAACTCATGACTAATTTCCATCACTATCACTATTTTCTCTACGTCCGCCTGACAAAATATATCGAACGTTCGCAAAAGCAAAATCACAGCCTAGTCTTTCAATCAGGTGCTGGACAGAGATGGCAACTACGGTCATGACAATAAAACTTCTCCTTCATTAAAAATCTTTCCTGATGGTCAATATATTCTTCCCGTCTTCATACTCGTAAGATACGTTGTCCATGTTCTTCTTCACGAGATATATACCAAGCCCGCCTATTTCCCTTTTCTCCGCAGACAACGTAACATCTGGATCAGGCTTTCGCAATGGATCGTAAGGCATTCCTGAATCCTTGAACGTTATTACGACTGACAAAGGATTTTCCTTAATCTCAACTTTGACCTCAACAGTGCCGGTTTCGGGGTTATAGGCATAATGTGCTATATTCACAAAAAGTTCTTCTACTGCTAAATCTATCTGGCTCTGTACTTTCGCAGGGCAGTTAAGCGTTCCAAGCTGCTCATCTACGAACGTCATAACCTGCTCAAGATTTTTCACGTCCGCTCCAATCGTAAGCTCTTTCACTTTATGCCCCCGCTCACTATTCTATATTCAGAATTTCGTCAAATCCTGTTACTTCAAATATTTCTACAATATCAGAATTTGCATTCTTCACTGCCATTTTACCCTGCTTATTCATAACCTTCTGCGCCTTCAGCAAAACACGAAGTCCTGCTGACGAAATATAAGCGAGCTTTGTCATATCAAATACAAGCTCCTTTATGTCCTTGATACTTCCCCTCAATTCAGCTTCAAGCTCTGGAGCTGTCGTTGTATCAAGTCTGCCGTCAAGTGCTATGGTGAGTTCTGTTCCATTAGTTTGTTTGCTGATTAACATTTTACCCTCCGTTGAAATTTGGCTAAATAGTGCCGGGCTTAATCTCATTTTCCCCTGATGAATCCTTCGGAGCTTCCTCATCTGCTACGAGCTTTCCATCACGAAAACGCAACACCCTTTGACTCCATGTCGCTATGTCCGGCTCATGCGTTACAAGAATTATTGTCGTGCCCTCCTCATGAAGTGCCGTAAATATCTGCATAATCTCAACCGTCGTCTTAGTGTCAAGTGCTCCTGTCGGTTCATCAGCCATCAGTATAGGAGCTTTCCCGACAATAGCGCGGGCTATGGCTACTCTCTGCTGCTGGCCTCCACTCATCTGCACAGGACGGTTATGTATCCTGTCGCCAAGTCCTACGCTCTCCAGTGCTTCTTTAGCCATCTTACGTCTGACTGACGACGGGACTCCTCTATACATTAAGGGCATTTCAACATTTTCGAGAGCATCAGCCTTCTGTAAAAGGTTATAGCCCTGAAACACAAAGCCTATTTTCTGGTTGCGTATGTCCGCAAGTGCCGCCCTGCTCTGACCCTTGACGCTAATACCATCAAGAATATATTTCCCTGAAGTTAGAACGTCGAGACAGCCCAGAATATTCATCATTGTGGACTTACCAGAACCTGAAGGCCCCATTATGCACACAAATTCACCCTTGTTGATTGTGCACGTTACATCATCAAGTGCGCGAAGCTCTATATCTCCTGTCTTGTAAATCTTTACAAGATTCTCAACTTCAATGATCGCCATAACCTGCTCCTGTCATCTCACAGCCTGAGCATTGATGATGAGCTTCTCACCCTCAGAAAGACCGCCTTTAACTAAATGAGTCCAGCGGTTATCGGAAATTCCAGTTACTATGTCTACGGCTCTGTCTAGTTTTCCGTTCCGTTCCACCCACACAGTGGCTTCGTTGAGTCCCTTCTGTCCTTCAAGGAGTACAGTATCAAATGATATTGTGCTCAATAATTCTTCTGAGGGAGTAAATCTCAATGAGGCTGTCGGCAAACGAAGTACATCATCGTAGTGCTCGGTCTCAATCGAAACATTGGCAGTCATTCCGGGCATTAACTTCTGCTCCTGATTATTGACGTTGATTATAACTGTGTATGTTACTACGCTGTCCGTCGTCTCAGGGGCTATTCGTACCTGAACAACTCGCCCCTCAAAATTCTCTTCAGGGAATGCGTCAATCCTGAACGTAACTTTCTGGCCTGCCTTAATGTGTCCTATATCTGCCTCATCAACCTTCGTCTTGATTTGCATCTGCGTAAGGTCTTTGGCTATCTTGAACAGCGTAGGGGTTTGATAGCCAGCCGCTACTGTCTGTCCTGCGTCTACCTGCCTGTCTATAACCACTCCTGTTATTGGCGAAGTTATGCGCGTGTAGTTGAGGTCTGTCCTCTTGCGTTCAAGCTGAGTCCTTGCCTGTTCAACCCGTGAAAGTGCCTCCTCTAGTGATGCCTGTTTCATCTCGACATCAGCTTCTGTAGTATCAACTTCGCTTGGAGCTATAAATTTCTTGCGTAATAACTCCCTGTTGCGAGTTAATTTCTTCTGGGCATCTTTCAGTGCGGCTCTGGCACTCTTAACGGAGGCTAGAGCCACCCCAAGACTCGTTTCTGCTTCTCTGAGTTCCAGTCTGGCAACTGAAGGGTCTATCAGTGCT
>CALGGR010000046.1 GCA_937915755.1 uncultured Fretibacterium sp.
AAGCTGTCGCTGACATGAAAACGCATGAAGTCAACGTCTCCATCAAAAATCTCGCTGAGAAAATGGACTGTCACCGTCGAACCGTGCAAAGAAATCTCTCCACCCTCATAAATAAGGGGCTTGTTACGCGCACTCTCAGAAAATCGCCGTATGATCCTAAAATGAATCTCGTAAGCCGCTTTACCGTTCATGATATTGACGCTGAATGTTACGCCGCTTTGGCTAACATTGATGAGGAGCAAATTCCCCAGCGGCAATCGTGCCACCCCCTCGCGGCAATCGTGCCACCCCCTCGTGGCAAAAATGACGCGCAAATAAAAGAGGGAATTTTTCAAGAGGATTCTATAAAAGAAAATAATAACGACACGGTTGAAAATATTTCTCCTCGCAACGAAAAAACTTTCATCGAAGAATCTGACTCTGAGTCAAAATCAGGGGCTACTCTCCCTGAATCAAAAGCTGTCGAAGAACATGACTCTGAATCTGTACTTCCGGCAAAAGAAAAAAGCACTAACAAGACAAATGCGTCCGTTAATGCTTTCAAAAATGTCCCGGAAGTTTTCAGCGAAACAGTCAGTTACCTGTTAAAAAATACGGGACGGACAGAGCTGTACGCTTCTGAATTTGAAATTCTGAGAAAACTTTCTCTTGAAAGCGAACTCCCCAGAATCAATGGATTAATTGTAAAACTTATCGACGAATCTGTCGAACGTTTTATCAGAAAAGGAAGAAACCTTAAAAACATCACGTTCAATTACATCGCGAAAGCTTTAGAAAATCAGCTCAACGCGAAAAAAGCCCGGACGGCTTCTCAGAAAAAAGACGGTGAAGCAAAAAAGGAAACTCCTAAAAGTCGGGAAAATTCTGTTGCTCCGAAAAATTCAGAGCCGGAAATTAAGCCTGAGTTAATAATGCCTGTTGAAGAAGCTGAAAAGGTTATCGCCGATTATGCTCAGGACAAAAAACAGACCGAATCTTTGCCGACAGCCGTTCTTGAATTTTTCGGAAAAATTCGTGCTGAACATGACAAACTCGCTGAAAAATCCGAACAGTTGACGCTGGAAGATTATCTCCGCTTAAAATTCCCCGAAGCCGAAGACGAAGAACTCCATCGGGATTATTATGGCAACGTCCACGAAAATTACGACGATTTTCCGAGGGCATACCTTTTAGAGGACGCATTCAAAATTGATTATGCGTGTGCCACGTGCGACGATCCGCGCAACTGCAAACTGCCGATAAAATACAGGCAGAACAGGAAAAATCGCCCGACCGTAAAAATGACCGTCTCAAACGAAAACGGCGGGAAATTCCTCGAAGCCTATTGCAACGGCTGCATAAAATGCAAGCACGGTCATGTCGGAAAAACGAAAGAGGACTTTGAATTTGAAGATAGGGTCAGGCACAGCGGCTTGGCTGTCCGTCAGGTAAATCAGACGTTCGACGCTTTTGACTGTCAGGACGCTGACAGTGAAGTTATTGTTGCCAAAGCACAGGCAATACTCGCGGCCAAAAATAAATCTAATTTGATTTTAGCCGGAAAGCCCGGAACAGGAAAATCTCATTTAGCTTCAGCCATAGCTCTGGAAGCAATGAAAAACGGACATCAGGCGATATTCAAGAGTCTGCCGGAACTCCTTGATGAAATTTGCTTTGCCTATCAGAACAACAACGACCCTGGCGGCTTGATGATTAAATATAAAAACGTGTCATGTCTTGTCCTTGACGACTGGGGCAAAGAAAAAACTACTGATGCGCGCATGGACTATTTGTTCCAGATAATCGATTACAGATACCGCAACGGACTTCAGACTGTCTTAACGACCAATGCTTTTAACGCTGAAGGTCTGAAAAACCGCTGGAACGCCGACAAAATTGAGCCGCTCGTTTCCCGTATTTTAGAGAACGGACAGTGGGTAACGATTTATGCTTCCGAAAATTACAGGCTGAAAAAATCATCAAAACCCGAAGCCATTGCTTCGAACACGCAGGAAGTCCAAATTACACCCGAACCGCAGGATTCTCAGGAGCGTCATGAATCTGAAACGGAAATTTATGAAAAAACTTTGCCCGATGTTGTTCCCGTTGCGACCTCTGACAATACTGAAAATTTTTCCGAACCTGAGACCAGTCCCAAGTCCGCCGCGTCTGTTTCGTCCGCGCCGAATGATTGCGAAAAATCGTCTGATGAGCCGCGTAAACTTTCAGAAATCGTTTCACGTGCGCACTCAGAAGAAAAAGAGGTGAAGTCTGCAACAAAATCGTGGCAGGAAATATCAGAAAGCGCAGAATATCAGGCTATGTCAAATCATGACAGGCTTCTTGAGAAGTGGGCATACGTCAGAGAAAGTCCTGAATATAAAAAGTTAACGCCGTATGACCAGTTTGCTGTGCAGATGGAGTTTGCCAGAATGATAGCCGAAGCCGATAAATATTCGCCTCCAAACGTCCAGCAGGAAACTCACGGCAATGTAATAACCGTTCCGATTTACGATGATGGCTTGGACGATGATGACGATGAATTGAAATTATGAAACGGGCTTGATAAGCGCACAAGCCCGTATTGTAAATTTATTGAATCTTTTATATAACTTTTAACATAAAAAGTTATAGTAATTTTTCATATTCGAGAACGTAGTCGGCAATCATTAAATTCAAAATTTTATTGTTGCTGATGCCGCGTTTCTTATTAATCGCCGCGAATTTTTCATAGCGGTCAATGTTGACGTACGCAGAAATCATTTTATTTTTTTCAAGATTGCTTTTGAACGCGTTCACGGCAGTTTTAGTTTCGACGGCTTCTTGTTCGCCTATTGCTTCTTTCAATGACGGCATAATAATTACCTCTATAATTATTTATATTAAAAATTATATAAAAATTTTTGAAGCGATCTCAAAATACGCTTTGGCAACTTCGGATTTTCCTTGAGCGATTACGGCTGGCAGACCCTGATAAACGGCACGAGGCGCGTCAGCTGATTTTTTCACCGTTCCGAGAAAAGGAATGTTAAGTTCGTGGAGCAAGTCCCAAACATCGCGCTGATCCTTAACCCTCTGTTCGTAAATCGTGGCGATTATTCCTGCAATTTTCAAGTTCGGATTCATGTCGGGGTCGCTCTGGACATTTTGAATCGTGCTTAAAAGAGCTTTCATGCCCTTGTAGGCTAGAAAATCAGTTTTGCACGGAATAATGACTTCATCTGCGGCGTTAATTCCATTGAACATTAAAATCGAAAGTTGCGGAGGGCAATCAATAAAACAGTAATCGAAATACGGCGAAAGTTTTTCGAGAGCGCGTTTTAATTTTTTCTCACGTGCCGGAAGCATGATAAGTTTCATTTCCTGTTCAGCGAGGTCAATGTCGGAGGGAATTATGAAAAAATTTTCCATCTTCAAAACGTCTATCGTGTAGGCGCATTCTAACGGGTTTTTCTGCGTACGCTCGAAAAGTCCGCAGATATTCATGCCGTTAAAATCTTTTTCAATTCCGCACGAAATTGTCAGAGAGGCTTGCGGATCGAGGTCAACCATAAGAACCTTTTTTCCTTCGAGTGCTTTGACTGCGGCGAGGTTATACGTTGTAGTTGTTTTTGCAACTCCGCCTTTCTGATTTGTCAGCACGATTGTTTTCATGAGAAATTCTCCATATATAATTTTTAATTTTAATAATTATATAAAAAATTATATATAAATCAAACGGAAGTTTTTTATTTTCGAGTTCCGAAATAATCGCAAGCAACTGCTTCGTGAAAACCTTAAATGTGTCGGCTTAATTTTATAGCATTTTTTATATAATTATTGATATATAAAGTTATAGTGTTTTAAGATAAAGGCCTTTCGTATTTTTCCGAAAAATTTTCATTTTATTTTCTGCGTCCATTCGGCAAGACTTCTTTGAACGTGGGTAAGCCAGACTTGAGAATTTGAAACTTTCGTCATATCCACGCAGGTATCGTAAAGTTTCATGAGTTCGGAATGAACGAATTTGCGCTTTTTATTTATCATCAACTTTATCGTCTGAAGTATGGAGATAAGCTGTGTTATGGTCATGGGGATTATTTTTTGCTTTTCGCCCTCATATTCGTATTTAACCGAGTTATAAAAAGTGTTGACTGTGTCTTGATGTAATCTCGGAGCTATGAACAGGCAATAGCTTGGTTTCAGATCTCGTTTTTCAAAATCCCGAAGATGTCGCATGACTGGCTGGCCTTCGTTGAACCACTGATCGCGAGAGGTCAGCATGGTTACCTCGCATATTGCGTTGAATTTTTCATAAAAACATTCAATGTCCGCCACTCCGCTTGGCGCAGTATATGTAGGCTCGTTGTCATCGCCGACGGGAGCATTCGGCTTGATGCGTATGCTGTCGTTTATTATGTTCAAGGCAACATTTACCCATTTTTCAAGCTCAATGGAATATTTTTTAGCGAGGTTTGCCCTGTTGCGATCCCGAATATCCTCGAGTGCTTTTATTGCTTCGTCAATTTTCTGTACGCTGTCATGATATTCTTGCTTAATTTCAAGATTTTGAAGTTCCGTGCGGTGTTGTCTTCGCCGTTCGATTTCGGCTTTATATTCTTCGCGGTCTGAACATTTTTCTGAAAATGACGGGGATATTCCGAGTTTATTTTCTATGGCGTTAATTTCTTCGTCAATTTTTGAAAGAATTTCTTTCAGCTTTTCGACAGTTTCAAAAGGAAGCGGATAAGCTCCGTATATTCCCATGTAGTTGCGCCATTCTTCCTGTGAATATTGGGCGGCACTGCCGTCATCGGATTCGAGAATTGAATTTATTTCTGTAAGTCTTCCGGGTTCGAGGTCGACATAAATATGTGAATATTTTCCCCGTATGCGGATATATTTAGTGAGTCGCATATAGCGGATCATGTTATCAGCGTACTCCGCCGTATTTTTAACAGGATTTTTGAAATCAGACAGATATTCATTTATAAACTCAACGCGGAATTTTTCCTGTTCGTCTTCGGTTTTGAACGAATTATATTTTTGACGGAATTTCAAAACATCTTCGGCGGTTTTCTCAACGTCTTTATGATTTTTGAGGGACAGCACGAATATTCCAAATTCTGTTTTCGTGATGCCCTTTGCCGGAATATTTTTATTTTCACAAAGTTCGTTCACTCGTTTTATAAGCCTCAGAGCATTTATAAAAGGTTTCGTGTTCCAAGTCTGGTAACTGCTTTCATACGGGTTGGGATATTGAAATTTCAGCAAGGCATCAAGCATAAAATCCCCGAATGAAATTTCCTCGTTAATCAGCTTTTTCCCTGTATTCGTAACATGAACTTTGCCATCGACGATATACACAAGTCCCAGTTTATATAATGGCGACATTGACTGCCGTCCGCGCATTGCAGGACCGCCCTCATAATTTTTTGCGTTTATTATTCCCTCCGCCTGTCCGTATGTAATGGATAAAGCCTTGTTCCGCAAAAGTTCGCACTGTTCTTCATTAAGCCGCCCGTAAATCTGCGAATTATCAGGATCGTTGAGATATTGCCGATTTTTCACGAGAAGTATCTGAAATTTTGCCTGAGTATCGGAATCCCATTTTTCGCCGTCTATTTCTGAAGCCGTTTTTAGAAAGCCCGTGATCCGTTCAGCTTCACGTATTGTCGTGCTTATGCTCCAAAGCTGTTCCATATTTCGTCCTCCACGTAATTCGTAACAAGAATTTCTTCAGTACTGTCCGTTCTGTCTTTCGTATGATAATTTGAATTTGCGTAGCTGTAATTTAATCTGTGTACGAAATATTTTGAAGAATTTTTTTCGAGCCATTCGGACAGAATATTATTTTGCTTCCCTTTGCTCTGCAACACGTTTGATAACGCGCATTTGACTTTTTTGTCAGTGAGTTCGTCTATAAAGTTCAAAAGGCTTTGTTCCCTGTCTTCATTCCATGCGTTCTGCTCGTTATAAGCGGCACAGGCAATTAAATACGGGGGATCGATATACACGAAATCGTCGGAATTAAGCGAAAATGCGTCGAAGTTTTCAAAGTCGTTGTTCGTGAAACGGCTGTCCTGATTTTTTATGACATCGATGAAAGCCGAAAGTTTTTCAGCCATTTTTGCGTTGAAATCACGTTTCCCGACTGGCAGATTAAATTTCCCGTTGCTGTTGAAACGAATCTGATTATTGAACGCATACACTATAAGCACGTAAAGCATGATGTAATAGTAATAGTCATCAACTTCACGCCTGTTAAAATCTTCGCGGAGACTCAAAAATCTTTTCTTATTGTACGTTCCTAAACCTTTGCCGCTTTCACAGCCGTAATATTCATAACCGTGTCTGCTTACGAGAGATAGGCCATATTTATCTATAACTTCATAAATCATTTCAAAAGCTATGTTCTTGTTCAGATTTTTAAGCGTATGAAAAAGATAAATTAAACGAAGATTGATGTCATTATAAACGTGTTTTTCGGCTTCTACATTAATTCCGACGTTACAGCCGCCGCAGAACAAATCTACGAACGTGTTAATTTTTTGCGGAAACAATGGAAGAATTTGAGGCAATAACTTGAATTTGCCGCCAGTATAGTTAAGCGGAGACTGGATCATTTTTATTTTCGGGTGCATAAAAAAAGACGTTCAACGTTGTTTTGAATGCTTGACTTGCCTGCCGAAAAAGCCCTATGAGACTCTTCAAAGACCTGTAATTTTCCGTTCTTCGCAAGTATCCTGAATATATCGTCGTCAGTCATTCTTGCATTAGATCTGTCATTGCCCTTGTTCGACATATTGTTATAGGAAAATAAAATATATTTTGCCTCGATATTTTCGATTAAATCTTCAAAAGCTTCAGCCGCGTTTCGAGAACAATATCTGCTTTTTTGATTTTTGCGGTCGGGTTTCCTCGCGACCCCGAAGACTTCGGGCTGTTCCCAGCGAGCCACGTTTTCAAGAAGATGATAGGCATCGCAGTATTGCCTTGAATTATAAGGGGGGTCAATATAAAACAGGTCAGCAGAAATCCGTCTTACAAGCTGATTGGCATCTTCGTTATAGCAAATATTTTCAGGCGAGTTATTATGCGAGGCTTTGGGAAATGCAAGAAAAAGAGGACGTTCAAACATGGCGTTTTGAATGTAGGCATCATAGTGACCGCACGTATTGGCAATCCGATCCATAGCGTAAATCAAAGTCATTATAAGCAGTGCGCGTTCGCGTTCGTTTAGAAAACCGCCTTTGAATTTTTTTTCAATGTCCTCGCGGATAAGACCTATTTTTGAACAGTCTGCCTTGCTGAAATAGGTATCGGCGAAGTTGCGCGTCATATAATTTTCTTCATCGCTGTTTATGCTGTTGTAATGAGAAATAAGTTCGCCGATTTTATTTTCGTCAAAGTCCTGACTTCCGAACCATGCGAGATTACAGATATAGTTGCTGTAAAGAATATCGTTTGTTATGAGATTGCGGTTACTGAAAGCCGAAGCCACCGAGCCTGTCCCTGAGAAAATGTCAGCCACGCTGTCAATATCAGGACAATGTTTTTCAACCACGTCAGATATAAATGGCAACAGTTTATATTTATTGCCGAGATAACGTCGATTTTTAATTGTGAATGTTTCGAGCCGCGTTGTATAGTCCACGAGTTGCGCCGGAACATATTTAAGTATGTTGCCATAATCGCATTTTAGAAAATCACAAATTCGCCCAAGAACGGAAAGCGAAACTTCCTCGTTACGTCTGAGGCGCGTCATGGTGTTAGGCGCGATGCCTGTAGAAATCCGTAATTGCGTTACGGTAAGCCGCCGTTCGTTAAGCGTATTCCAAAGCGGCGCATAAGTTACGGGCATAAAAATCACTCTCCTCAGGTTTTTTAGGACATATTAAAACATACTGCAACAAAAATCGCAAACTGTTGCGATTTATATGAGAACGCTAAAAATTTTAATTTCTCAATTCCACAGTTCAGGAATGTGTTTATGGACTGCTTTTGCCCTTGCTATTGTAGATCGGCTGCTCCCAGTCATAGATACGACTTGGTTGTAGGAATGAGTTTTCAGAAGT
>CALGGR010000047.1 GCA_937915755.1 uncultured Fretibacterium sp.
TGAAAAAAGTATTAGTTACAGGAGGCTGCGGCTTTCTGGGAAGCAATTTAGCATATTCTGCATTTGAACGCGGGATTAACGTTACAGTTATGGATAATCTTTCGCGTTTCGGTTCATCGTCAAATCTTGAATGGCTGAAGAGCAAAGGCACATTCACATTCATTCACGGTGATACTCGCAACCGCAATGACGTTGAGCAGGTTATACGCTCCGGAAAGTTTGACGCAGTATTTCATGTTGCCGGGCAGGTAGCAATGACGACATCAATAGCAGATCCGTACAGGGACTTTCAGACTAACACGCAGGGAACATTAAACGTGCTGGAGGCCTTGAGGTTATATAGTCCTGATACAGTCATGATATTTTCATCAACGAATAAAGTATATGGAGACCTTGAGCAATACACTTACACCGAGAACGATACGCGCTATATCTGTCCGGAATTCCCTGAAGGCTTCGGGGAAAATATACCGCTGGATTTCCGTTCACCTTATGGCTGCTCAAAGGGTGCGGCGGATCAATACATGCTCGACTATGCGAGAATATTCGGCCTGAAAACTATAGTGTTCCGTCATTCGTCCATGTACGGCGGCAGGCAGTTCGCTACGTATGATCAGGGCTGGATCGGGTGGTTCTGCGCTAAGGCTCTGGAACGCAAACATAATCCTGACGCTGAACCGTTCACGATCTCCGGGACAGGCAAACAGGTTCGGGATATTCTGCACGCTGACGATATGATACGGCTGTACTATTCTGCGTGGGACAATGCGGAGAAAATCGCGGGTCAGGCGTTCAATATCGGCGGAACTATGAGGCATTCATTATCTCTGCTTGAATTGTTTGCACTGCTTGAGGACAAACTCAATATTACGATGAAATATAAACAGCTTCCTCCGAGACAGAGCGACCAGAAAATTTTTGTTGCTGACATAAAGAAAATTCATGACGCTATAGGCTGGAGTCCTTCTGTCAGTGCTGATGAAGGTATAAATAGAATGCTTGAATGGGAGAAAGAATTATCATGATTGAGCTTTCTGTTATGATGCCGTGCTACAAGGAAGCCGATAACCTGAAGATATTACTGCCTAAAATTGATGATGTTCTTTCAGGTTTCCCGTTCACGTCAGAAATAATTATAGTCGACACACAAACACCTATGGACGATACTGCGCAAGTATGTGAAAAGTTCCGGAATGTTCGCTATGTTCCACGAAATGGGGGCAATGACTACGGAGACGCTGTCAGGACGGGCATAAAGTCAACGCTTGGCCGGTATGTTCTCATCATGGACGCTGACGGCTCACACAATCCGGAAGATATTACGCGGCTGTATGATGACGCAGGAGGCTGTGATGTCGTCACTCAGCCCGGTGAATGCAGTGCCGAGTGCTTCGGTGCGTCCGCCCGACGGAATGTTCAGCGAGCGGAATGAGGTGAGTCCTTCGTTATCGTCGATGGTGCTTGAAAATACGTCGCCGAGGGAGCCTTGAATGTCGGTCAGCTCCAGGGCGGCAATTGGTGCGAGAAAAATGAAAAATAACGGCGTAACGAAGATTTTTTTCATTCACTTATAGTATAATGGATTTTCGGATAATTATCTCGAAAGAATTAAAAATGTTACCGAGATTGTGATAGATGCGGTCAAAAAAACGCTGTTCGCTCATGCTGCTTTTTCTCGTTTGCGTTCTGCCTCTCTTTCCGCAGGCAGAGGGTACTGATGATGAAGTGTTGTCTTTAAAGCAGATTGATATTCTCATTGAGGCGACTGCATACAATGACGCGCTCAAAGAACTCAGCAAATACATCGCCGCGCATCCGAATGACTTCGACCGTGCGCAAAAACGAATCCAACACGTGCTCGATGCCCGCGAATTGTACAACAAGGGCGCGCAATCCCTCGTCGATTTGATACAGACTGCTGATGACGACGCAAAGAGCGAAAAACTCCAGCGTATCACCGAACTTGAAAGCTCCGAGCTCGACTCTACGGAAACGGTCATTGAGTTTACGAACCTCGCGCGCCGCACCGTCACGCTCGGCGAAGTCCTCATCCTGTACAACCGGATTATGCGTGAAGGAGCGCAACTCGTCAAAAAAGAGCTCTATCCCGAGGCGGCTGTCAAATTTGAAGAGGGCTTTTCTATCAAAAACGAGACGAGCGATGTCGTCTTTGACCCGGAGAATCCCGACGAATCGGGGCTTGGCGTGCTTGTCTCCTACGAGAGCGATATTACGTCTCCGGTGCGAAAATCCGTGAACAATATTCGCTCGCTTATCGCGGGAAGCCTCACGTCGGCGAGTTTTGCCGCGCGGGAGCTCGAGTGCGAAAAAGCATACGCCGAGTATATGCAGGCAATATCGGCGAAAAACGCGAATCTCGATGCCTGTCAGAAAGCGTTCTCAAAGGTGAAAGACGCGTTC
>CALGGR010000048.1 GCA_937915755.1 uncultured Fretibacterium sp.
TTCTGTCAACGGAACCATCCCAGAATATAACTTCGCTGGCTATGGTTCTCAGTTTTTCATACGGAAGCGTATACCATTCTTCCGTGTATACTTTTGTTTTGACAGGCGCCATAAAATGAACTATATACAAAATCTGTCTGTCAGGGTCTTTGACTTCACGCTGCTTTTCCTCATAAGCGTATGGAATCCCGGCTTTATCAAGGAGCATACGTATCCTGTCCGCTTTCCTTTTCTTCAGGAAATACATATCACACTTGTTATCCCATCTGTTCGGGAAAGTACCGTCAGCCATAACGTCATAGCCGAGCATGACAAGTTGCCCTTGAATCTCCGCAATTTCCTCGCCTTGATCACCGACTCTGAATTGACCGTGCGCATAGCTTGTGGAAACGCTTATCGACAGCAGACAAATCACCATCATCAACGCTCGCAAAAAACTCCTCAAAATCAGCCACTTCCTCTCTAAAAAATTTAACCGAATTATAATCTTTCGTCGTGATTAATAACTGAATTGTCAGCTGAAATTTTTCTAAAAATCAAGCAACAAATCATTTCTAATTCATAACTCCTAATTGAAGTTAAAACGCCGCCGCGAAATTTCAGCAGCGACGTTTTTAATTTCGCGTTGTGTTGGCAGGCAGTCAATAAGCCGGATTCTGTTATCGGCAATCATTTATCTTGCTTGAACGTTGCCGCTCAAGTCTTTAGCACCTTACCCGAAAGGTCAGCGAGCAACTTCAACCCTTTCCTATTTAGGCTTGCTCCGCGTGAGGTTTATCAGGCTTGCTTGTTACCAAACAACCGGTAGGCTCTTACCCTGCCTTTTCATCCTTACCGTTCTAACAGTTAGGAGGTAAGAGTTAGGAATTGTAAAATCATTCCTAATTCCTAATTCCTCATTCCTAATTGCTAAAAGGGCGGTTTTCTTTTCTGTGACACTGTCTTTAAGATTACTCTCACCGGGCGTTACCCGGCACGCTGCTCTGTGGAGTCCGGACTTTCCTCGTCAGAAATTTCTGCCGCGATTGCCTCTCCTACCTGCCAACGATTGAATTTTATCACCATATTTTTTTCATGTCAACCTCATCTGCGCGAACGCATCCACGGCGGAATATCCAATTCGACGTTATTATTTGATTGATTGTTGCTGAAGCCCGCGTTGAAATTGCCAAAGGGCGACTGTCTGGGCGGCTCTTGAGTTCTGCGCGGCGCACGGTCTTTTTTAGGTCGGAGTTCTTGGGTTCCTGCGAAAAGTCAGTGCGCAAGAAAATGATTTTGTCAATCTCCGTTTGCGCGGCATGGAACACGACCTCTTCCAGGGCGTCGTCCTTGAGGCAGGCAATCCCGAGCGACGCCCTGGGGCGAGGGTTTGCCGCCTCGATAACCGTATCTACCCGCACCACGCAAGCCTTGGCGTCGGCCACCTCGATGATTGCGTCAGCGAAGTGCCCCGCGCCATCGGACAGCTGTAACGTGTCGCCCACACACGCCCTGCACACGCGCACTGCGTGACTGCTTTCGTTTTCGTCAAGCGTGATTGTTCCTGCGGTAATTAGCGGACAATAAAAACGGCTGTCGGGTGTCTTCATACTATAAAAGATAAAAAAGTTACTGTATCTCGATGATTCTTTAGCGGGGGCGTTACGGGGGTGGCCCCCGTATGTGGGGTAGAGTAAGCCCCGTATTTAATGTTTAGTGGGCGAAGCGGAATTTTTTTCTAAGCGAACGAGTCCAGGGAACTTCCTGGATAGTGAGCATGAAAAACATC
>CALGGR010000049.1 GCA_937915755.1 uncultured Fretibacterium sp.
TGATTTAGGGCTTACTATGGCGGGGAGGTCGAGTCCCCACCTGAAAAAGCAAACCCTAAAGGTGGAAACTGTTAACGCGATTTGATGAGTTTTGTATTATCATAAGAACAGGTGAGACAGAAATGCAGGATATTGATTCTCAGTTCGCTCTCGAACATGAAGCTATACGTGAATATGGAGTATATCCTTTATTGAGGAGTATAGACAAAAGCCTCCATGAATTGCGAGAGGATATGTATATATTCAGGAGGGATATTACAGCGCGTGTTTCTGTTTTGGAGCAAACGCAGGAGAAGCATTCTCAGGACATCTCAGAACTCAAGCAAGACACAGCTATCTTGAGAAATGATGTTGCTGAACTGAAAGATGGCATGAAGGAACTTCGTCATGATGTTAGCGATATTAAGGGAGACATTAAGGCTCTTGCTGCTGGCTTTGGAGCTGCACAGAGTCGTTTCAACTGGGGGCTAGTCATTCTTGGCATTATTGTGGGTCTCATTCAGCTTTTGAAGTGAACAAACTGAGGAAGAATTGGGGCCGTTCTCCCCACCTCAGAGATCAAACCTTACGGATAGGAATTTACGCTTTAACAACACGAGTTAACTCCGAAACAGCTCGTATTAGTTCAGTCAAGGCTTTTACAAGCTGTTTGATTTTTCAGCTTTCTCACTTCGGCGATCTCCGCGTTAATCTTATCAAGCGTCATGTCAGCGATACCGTTCTCTTCTGCTGTTTTGCCAGCTATTCTAAAGATACTCGCTAGCCTATCGGACAAAATCTCACCTCCTCTCAGTCCAACAAAAATTGCAAAAGAGCGACATCGTAGACTTCCCAAGATTACAGAAAAGTGACATCGTAAACGCCCCAAAGTCATGGGATTCCAGAGAAGTTTGGTACATGGCCTAAACGTCTGAGCACCGAAACTACCGCCTCAGAGTATCCTTATTCGCTGGGGCCGGTCTACACGGCCTCTATCCTGTAGAACCCGAAGGTTCACCAGTTTACATTTCCTCATTATATTCAATGCCCCGTTAACGTCCGCGTTGAGAATATAGCCCGTTGATGTCCTGTACTGTCCGCGTGTTATTCTCTTACCGCTGAATTTGTAGGTCTGCGGATTATCAGCATTGTAGGAGGGCAGCTTGTCATCATCGAAGAATCAAGCAAAATACAAATTCTGATGACTGAAGAAAAATTGTCTTTAATTAAGAAACAAGAAACTTCAACATCATTAAATATGATCATATATTTCTTCTTAATTTCAAGCCGATTGTCAGTCATAGAAATTAGGCAATTTTCTTCAGACGAGCCTAACGAAAGCATTAAATTACTCTTAGTTTGTTTTTTGTTTTCGAGGGACAAAAATCCTGATTTATTCCAGTCCATTGGGACATACCAATATTTGTTTTTATCAGAGGAACCATAGAACTCACGAGCAGGAAGTTTCGCTACTTCTTTATCATTTGCAACAGTCACATTCATAGATGTAGCATTAATAATATTCACAAATATCGAATTGACTCGCATATTTACAGTTACCGAATCAACGCTCTGAGCCATTAAGCTACGTATCCAATTGTCAGAGATGTATCTTTCAAATCCCATTCCCATAGTTATAATCCTTTCTTCTGAATTTTTTCCAAATTGATAACAAAATAATTTGTTCGCCTTTTAATATGCAAAAATCGTCATGCAAAATTAGAATGGTTAATCCCAATACATGACGATTAGTCCTATCTATATTTATTGAGTTTATAAGTCGATTAGTATTACCTGAAAAGAGTAAAAGAGTAGTTAGTGCTGTGCTGTGCTGTGCTGTGCTGTGCTGTGCTGTGCTGTGCTGTGCTGTGCTAAGTGTACACATGTTTTTATTTGTGTCAATGTGTGTTTTACGTATTTTATCATTTCCAATCCTCAATTTTCAAGCCTTCAACTCTCGAAAACTCCCGCCTGTTGTTTGTTACAAGCGTATAACCTAATGAACGGGCATGAGTCGCTATCATTGTATCCCTGTCGCTGATTCGCATTCGCTTTATTTCAAGGTCGCCGAAAATATCTCCGAAGTGTTTGGCCGCTTCCGCATCAAAATCAATCACTGGAATACCTGCTAAGAATGTATATACTCCGAGCCTCGTTATTTCTGGACACACACTTTTCCTAATTCCGTACTCAAGTTCTCCAAGCGTTATCACTGAAATACATAAATCTTTCCCGACATGCGCCTTGATTCTCTGGAATATCGGCCAGTCCGGGTGTCTGATCCCCATTATCACGGCGTTAGTATCGAGCATATACATGACTTAGAGTTCCTCTCGAAACGCAGGAATTTCCTCCGGCAGTCCGTTCTTCATGAAATCTTCCGAATATGAAGCCAAAATTGCCGCTCCACGTTCTAAAGTTTCTGCAAGACGACTAATAGGAGTCATCATTATAACGTCCCCGATTTTATTCATATACACTTCCTCAGCCTGAAAGTTCAGTTCTTGAGGGATATTCACGGCATATGTCTGATTATTCTCAAACACTTTTGCCCTTGAAGCCGTAAGCATTACAAAAATTAAATCCTCCTTTTTGTCTTCTACTACAAGTAGAATTTTACCATAACTTATTTTTTCGCAATACCTGTTCTTATTCTTCATTAATTAAGTCGCTTTTCTCCGGCGCATCTATTTTTGAACGCTCCGAAAATGTATTATCGAGGAAGTAAAGAATTTGCTTCCCGTAAACAGGTGGGAATCCTGCCGCAAACACTAACATGTCTCCGGGTTCGGTTATATTCTGGTACACATCTTTTATCGGGCCTGGCAACCTCATTATTTCGTCGGGCGTTAAAACTGCTCGCTGGACTTCCTGCTGAGACTTCGTTACACTTTTCTTGGCAAATAGTCCCGTTCCTCCCTGAAATGATATGCTTTCCTGCTCCTTAATTACTGTCGTTACTCCTAATCGGTCAGAAAGATATTTTGCCGTCTCCACTTTGTTCGGCGCATAGGCTACTGTTACATGACAGTTCGACGTTATTGATTCGTCCTTGCCATAAGCTGCGTCAAGTTGGGCTTTGTCCTGACATATCAGATACGCCTTGATATTCCAGCCTCCAAAATATGCGATTGCCTGCTCAAAAATCCCTAACTTTCCTAACGCAGGAAACTCGTCGAGCAACAATAATAGTCGGTGCTTGTATGGGGCTTTCATCTGTCCTCCGCTAAATTCCATTTCTGGCATGAGAATAAAAACTAACTGCGAAATAAAAAGTCGAACTAACGGCTTCAATCTCTGGATATTCGTCGGGGTCAGCACTAGATAAAGCGACACAGGAGAATCGTTGTCCATTATGTCCTGAATGCGAAAATCACTCGTCGCTGTATTCCTTGCCACAACTGGATCAGTGTAAAGTCCTAACTTCGCTACCGCTGTTGAAAGTACTGATGAGGCTTCTTCCTCCGCTCGGTTCAGCATTTCATTGCTACTTGCTCAACAACGGGGTGGCACGGACTCTCTCGAACATTACCCGTTGGATCATAAAACACGTCGCCTTCTCGTTTGTGTTCGTATTGCTTCCATGAATTTGCCATGTCCTCGTAACCGTCGCCCGTAAGTTCGTGCAGAACTTCAGACAAATTTCCCGTCCGACCTTCGTTTCGCGCCCTGTACACTACGTGAGTTATTGCCCCTATTAACAGAGACCGCGCTGTCTGCTCCCAGTGCCCGTCAACGCCTTTCCCGTCGGGGTCAACTAAGAGCGTCGCTACGTTCATCACGTCGCCTGTCTCGTACACTGTCCCGATGCGGATTTCTGCAAGCGGGTTGTATCGTGCGCTACGTCCTTCTTTCGCGTCGGTCGGATCCCAACGCAAGACCTTATGACCATTCTCATGTCTCCAGCCTGAAGTCAAAGCCCAGTTCTCTCCCTTGATGTCGAGTACCACTACGGAATGTTCCCATGATAAAAGCGTCGGGATTACCAGTCCCACGCCTTTGCCTGAACGGGTCGGGGCTAACGCTATCACGTGTTCCTTGCCGTTGTGTCTCAAATAATATTGCTGACCGTCCTTCGGATTTA
>CALGGR010000050.1 GCA_937915755.1 uncultured Fretibacterium sp.
CAGGCAGTCCGGCCTATTAAGACGGCTGGAAGCACTCGACTTTAGTCGTGTGAGGTTTCACTCTGCTCTGAATATTCCATTTCAGATTTTTGGAGGTGTTGAATTTTACCAGACTATTCTTGAGAAAGTTGCGAGGCTTTGCTTTGGTCTCGTTAAAAATCACCCTTTTGTCGATGGCAACAAAAGAATTGGAGCTATGGCTCTTCTTTCTACTTTGGACTTGAACGATATTCCCATTCGTACAAATAACCCTGAACTCATCGAAGTGATTTTATCGCTTTCATCTGGTGAAATTGATTATGAAGGTCTGCTTCGATGGGTTCAAGAACGTGTATAGCATAGCAAATGCAGTCCTACTCGTCCCAGCCCCATTTGCTTATCGTGAAATGTATTCTTCCGCCCTCCCGTACTTCCTCCTTATACTCAATCCATGAAGGCGGCGCATAATTCTCCCTTACCGTTGTACATAAATCATTGAGCACATTAACGTCAAGAATCTTCTCGAGCTCCGGTACCCTTACACCCTGTAACAGGCTCTTCATCCGCCAGTATGCACGAATCCTCGATTTGTCCTCCTGCATTATGTAAAGGAACAACTGTTTTGGCCCCTGCAGCTTGTCCTCGCCGTAGAAGTCAACCCTCACAATCGGCATGTTGTCCTTCTTCCTGAATACTACTTTCCAATACCATGACGCTACTTTCATACACTGGAATCCCGAAGTTATATTCTCGTTCTCATTATCATTCTGCGGAGCGTCAAATCCCATTATATCCGCCGACGTACTTAAGTCTGAAAGCTCGCTGAACATGTAACCGCAATGTATGCACTCATGTGCACGCTTCATTACTGTGTGCTTGCATCTCGGGCATATCTTGAACATTCCGCTGAGTTCGCTCGAATTACGGACTGACCTTACTGTCCTTCGAGGGGGAATGATTTTTGTTACCGCACCATGCCGTGAAATGTTGCCTGCAAAATCTAGAACCAGGCAATCCTGATGATGCCCCGGACTTTTTACGCGCATTCCACGCCCGCTCATCTGGATATATAGTCCCGGCGATAATGTTGGCCTCGCCATCACTATGACATCTATATCAGGGTAATCGAAGCCCGTTGTCGCAACACCGACGTTCGTTACAGCGCGGATTTTCCCGGCCTTGAACTCCTCGAAAATTCTGGCGCGTTCCAGCGATGTGGTCTTGCTGGTTATAGACTCAGCCATAACTCCCTGCGCTATAAATTCGTCTCGCATTGCCTCAGCATGTGAGATACTAACGCAGAATACTAACCATGCTATACGGTCTCCGGCTCTTCTGATTGTCTCGGCAACAACTTTCTTGTTCACTTCATAACTGTTGACGCGTGCTTCAAGTTCCTGCTTCTCGAAATCTCCCTGCACCTTCCTGATTCCCTCAACGTTCATCTGCAGATCGGTGAATGTCGATGTGAGTCTTGCGAGAAATTTCCGCTTCACTAATTCCTCGATCGTTACGGGTTCGATTAGTGCCTGAAATATAGCATCCTCACCCTCCGTAAGCAATCCCTGCCCCAATCTATAAGGTGTTGCAGTAAGTCCGATCATTCGCATCTGAGGGTTCCAGTCCTGCAGTGTTGAGAGAAGACGCCTGTACATTCCCTCGTCGTCGTTCTGAATCATGTGGGCCTCGTCAATAATTATGATGTCAACACGTCCAAACTCGTATGCTTTTCGCCAAACTGATTGAATGCCAGCTACTGTGATTGAATTTGTCTCCCTTACACCTAAACCTGCGCTATAGATTGCCAGGGGAGCTTCCGGCCATGCTTGAAGGATTTTCTCAGCGTCCTGAACCAGCAGCTCCTTTACGTGTGATAGTACGAGTATTTTCGCGTCAGGCTTTCGAGTTAATATGTCCTTGCAGAAGCCAGCTATTATATGAGCTTTTCCTGAACCTGTAGGGGCTACTATGCAGGGATTTCCCTTGTTTTCGCGAAGCCATTTGTATGTATCACGAATTGCTTTAATCTGATAGTCTCTAAGCATCTTTACTTTCCTCCTAATTGTAATTAGTATAGTATATTACTAGCAATTACATGAGGTAATTGAACATGACAACAAAGACGCTAAGTTAAGTTAAGTGTAATATAATTCTCTCCGTTGAATAACAGGAATAATATGAATTCCGACAACACAATGGAGTTTGAAAATAAAACGTGGTACCTACGGTGCGTCCCTTACGGGGCTACGCTAGGGAAACTTGGACGAAATGTCCTAAACGCCTTTGGAGAGGATGTACTCCGTCCTACGGTAAGACACGCTGATGAAAATCAGAGCGCAGATCTCGTTGAATTAGGAAGCCGCCAAATCCGCGAGGGGCGGTAGTTCACATATCCAGAGCGCGATAGCCGGGAACCTCATCAGCTCCCGGCAATTTTTATTCCCCACTTATTCCTGTGATGCTTTCAACGCCCGATCAAAGAGTGCTTCAACTTCCGCTGACGGCTTAGGCGTGATTAACGACACAACCACTGCAACGATCAATCCCGCAAAGAAGCCCGGAATTATCTCGTATACCCCAGTGTCGGCCATGTACATCAGCCACAGAATATCAACAACAGCGCCCGTGAAAATTCCGCACGCAGCTCCCGCAAATGTTGACCTCTTCCAGAAGAGACTCAGCATTATCGCAGGGCCGAAAGCAGCTCCGAATACTCCCCATGCATTCGAGACAAGAGCCATGATTGAGCCGGCGTTGGGATTCGACGCTATCATCAGTGCCGCAATCGCTATAACAAGAACAACAATACGTCCAGCCCAGAGCATTTCCTTGTTACCCGCTTTGTTGCCGCGAATTACAGGCTTGTAAACGTCTGACGCAAACGCGCTCGCCGCCGCAAGAAGCTGACTGTCAGCCGTACTCATTGCCGCCGCTAGTACTGCTGAGAGAAGAATTCCCGAAATCACCGCAGGGAAAATACTCCTCGTCATCACAACGAAGACAAGCGAGTTGCTGTTCACGGCCTCGTCAAATCCAACGAACATTCGCCCAACTATACCTACAACAGCGGCCATAGTTAGTATCGCAACAGTCCATGAGATTCCTATTTTTGCCGACTTACGAAGCTCTTTCTGCGAGTTTATCGACATGAAGCGGATTATTATGTGCGGCATTCCGAAGTATCCAAGCCCCCAGCCGAGTCCTGAAACGATGTCCTGCCATGACGAGAAGAAGCTCCAGTAATGCGGAGTGTCGATTTTCGCCGCCGCGCCTGCCTCAATCATCGTAGCCGCCGCAATGGGGACTATGAACATCGCGCAGAGAACTAGCATTCCCTGAAAGAAGTCCGTCCATGAAACCGCGCTGAAGCCACCCAAGAATGTGTAGCTTATTACGATTACAGCCGATATGTACATTGCTGTTGTCGTGTCGATTCCTGTTACGGTGTTGAAGAGAGTTCCGCAAGCCTTTATGCTCGATGCTGAGTATATCGTGTAGGCTATCAGGAATACTGCCGCAGAAATCAACTGAAGCATCCTGGACGACGATTTGAATCTGTTTGTGAGGTACTGAGGGACGGTTATGGAGTCGTCTGCTTCAATCGAGAAGGTACGGAGACGCGGTGCCTCGTATATCCAGCTCAACGAGTATCCCAGAGCAAGGCCGATCGCTATCCAGACCTGACCGAGTCCAAGCGCGTACACTGATGTCGGAAGACCCATCAATACCCACGCGCTCATGTCCGATGCTCCTGCCGAGAGTGCTGCTACCCATGGCCCCATTTTCCTGTCGCCGAGAAAATATCCCTTCTCCGTCTGGTTCTTGTCCCTGAAGAAGAACCACACGCCTATCCCTAGCATGAATACAAGGTAGATTATGAATACGCTTACTTCTTGAATGTTCAAATGAAATATCCTCCCATTCGTCAAAAAATTCTATGCAGTTTAACATACTGCCCAAATCACTGCAAGTTTTCACGCGAATTATAGCAAGGCGATTCTCTCTGTGAGATTATCACGCTCATATTCGGCTATAAGTTTTGTCATACTCTCTGGATTTCCTGTGCTGTAATAATCGCTGAAAGCATCGTAGTATCTCAACCTGTCGGAAAATTTTACGTCGACAGGCAGATAACCTTCCTTCATCATCGACATGTTGAGAATGAGCCTTCCTGTTCTTCCGTTGCCGTCAATGAATGGATGAATGCCCTCGAATCTCAGATGAAAGATTGCCGACCTCACTATCGTGTGCCTCGTGTCATCGCGGTAATCCTGAATAAGTCTCTCCATTAGTTCGGGAATAACTACGGGGTCAGGCGGAGTGTTCAATGCTCCAGAAATTCTCACGGGGATTCTTCGGTATGTACCTGCGTCTCTTGGTCTGTCAGCAAGAACAAGAGAGTGAATCTGGCGGATTAAGACCTCCGAAATCTCAGCGTCAATATTTTCCTCGATGAAACCGAACGCCTCTTTATGGCCGAATGCCTCAAGATGATCACGCAAAGGCTTTCCCGAAATCGTAAGCCCCTCAAGGACGAGCCTCGTCTCGTTAAGCGTCAATGTGTTCCCCTCGATGGCCGTAGAATTGTACGTGTACTCCTCGATGAATGACTCACGAAGCCTCTCTATCTCACCCTGAGTAAGCGGCCTCATTCTGGAAAGTTCGTCTCTTAGCGCGTCAATCTCTTCAAGAATTTCGTCAACCAAAACTCCAACACCTCAACGCGATTATATTACAAGCAAAAAACGAGAGGAGACCTTCACGATCCCCTCCCGCATTCTCACAGGAAAAATCTGCTACTTATCCTTGAACGTTCCCTCTGTCCTCGAAACTATAACTGCCGAAGCTGCATCACCGACGATATTCGGTATTACCCTGCCCATGTTGAGTATCCTGTCGATTCCAGCGAGAAGACCGATTGCCTCCATCGGGAGATTCACGGACGACAGAACTATCGTGAGCATTACGAGACCTGAGCCGGGTATTCCTGCCGTTCCGATTGACGCAAGAGTCGCCGTGAGCATTATCATGATCTGCTGTGTGAAACCAAGCTCAATGCCGAAAATCTGCGCCGTGAAAACTACCGCTACAGCCTCGTAAATCGCCGTGCCGTTCATGTTCATTACAGCCCCGAAAGGTATCACGAAGTTCGCCGTGTCATCATCAACGCCGATGTTCTTCGTGCATTGAAGATTCAGCGGGATTGTCGCAACACTTGAGCATGTCGCAAAAACGAACGCCATTGCCTCCTTCATCTCACGGAGGAAGCGGAGAGGATTCACCCGCCCTATCACTCCGACCATTAAGCCGGCCTGAACGAAGATGACATAGATTGCGCCCGCGATGTACATTGCCGCGATTGCCTTGATGTAGGGGATTAGAATTTCCGGGCCATTTGAGCCGACGACGTTCGCCATGAGTCCGAATACACCGTAAGGCGTGAACTCAAGGACGATGTTCGTGATTTCCTTCATTGCTTCCTGACCTGCTCTGAAGATGTCGAGCAATGGCTTTACTGGTTCACCGAGCTTCATGAGTGCAAAGCCTAGTATCAGCGCGAAGAAGATTATCTGTAACAAATTCTGCTTTGACAGTGCCTCGAACGGGTTGTTGGGGATTATGTTGATGAGGGTGTCGAGCATTGAGACTTCTTTTGCTGACGATGCAGTTTGTGAGACTGTCTGCTGAATCGTTACGCCCGTTCCAACACCGATTATGTTCGACGTTATGAGGCCGAGTACGATTGCAACCGCTGTTGACACTAGGAAGCACACGACCGTCTTAACGCCCATTCGACCGAGCTTCTTTCCGTCGCCGACATCAGCCGCCGCGCACACAAGCAAGCATAGCACCAGCGGCGCGACTACCATCGTGAGGAGCCTTGTCAGGATTGTCCCAAGAGGATTGAGGACTTTTGCGCCCGGCCCCCAGAACAATCCGACCGCTATTCCCAGAACGAACCCTATCATGATTCTTGTGAACAAGCTCCAATTTCTCCACGGCTTGAATATGTATCCCATTGTGTATAATCTCCTCCTGTAGTAATTTTGTTATTGCTCCCTTGTTACTCCCGCCAGAGTTCAGGGGAGCGTCTTTAATCTCTCACACGAACCTGCAAACGTGGTCAACCGCTATGTCGCTGAAGCCGTAAGCCTCCGCCTTAGTGAGTCTTCCGTTGCATACGTCGTGAATTACGTCGACGAGTTCACGGCCCATTTCCTTGTAGGTCTTCTCACCCGTTATGATTGCGCTGAGGTCAACGTCCATGTTATCCTCCATAGCCTTGTAGGTTCTCGCATTGGCCGTAACTTTAAGGACTGGGACTATCGCGTTGCCCGTTGGAGTTCCGCGCCCCGTCGTGAAGATTACAGCGTTGCAGCCGCCTGCAACCATTGACGTTATTGACGATATGTCGAAGCCCGCAGTATCCATTACGACAGCCCCGCGTTTTGTGGGACGCGCAGCCTGTTCGAGAACCTCAACGATTGGACGTGTTCCGCCCTTCCGGATACAGCCGAGACTCTTTTCGTCAAGCGTTGAGAGACCGCCCGCTTTGTTTCCCGGAGTTGGCTGACCTGCTCTGCAATCCTGACCAGCCGCAAGAAGGTGTGCCTCGTAATCCTTGCAGACCTGTATGATCTGGTTGTGAATCTCAGGGGTAGCCGCTCTCTTTGCGAGGACATGTTCACCGCCAATCCACTCGATTGACTCGCTCATCATCGTTGACGCGCCCAAGTCGACAAGCAAATCGCTCAATTCACCGACAGCAGGGTTGCTTGCGATTCCTGACGTTGCATCTGAGCCGCCGCACTCAATTCCAAGAAGAAGCTCGGAGATGTCGCAGAGTTCCTTTTGCTGACGACCCGCATCACTCGCTATCTCCCTCGCGGCACGGACAGCCTTCTCGATTGTGCGGAGTGTTCCGCCCTCCTCCTGAATCCCGAACGAGACTACAGGCTTTGATGTCATGGCCTGAATCTTCTCGCGCAACGGCTTGTGTCCGACCGTCTCACAGCCCAGTCCGATTATCACGACCCCATAGACATTTGGATTGCACGCGAAGCCGGTTAGAACTTTCTGGCTCATGTCGGTATTTGCCTGAACGTCCGAGCAGCCCGTGTTGAAAACTATGTTGACCGCCCCGCGAACCTGACTCGCAACTATCCTCGCCGACTCACTCCCGCACACGCACGTCGGAAGAATTAGAACGTGGTTTCGGATTCCTGCTCGACCTTCTTTGCGCTTGTAACCCCAGAACTCCATCACTATTTCCCTCCCGTCAAGTCAATCATTTCGCTGTCATAGTCTCTCGGGACGCTGTGCATATTCTTGTCCCAGAGCCAGCCGCCCTTCTTCACCGCAACGTTCGTCTTTCCCAGCGACTCGCCGTATTTGATGACATCGTCGCCCGCCTCAAAATCTTTCAACGCTACCTTGTGGCAGTACGGAATATCCTCAAGTGCTTTGACGCTGAGAATCTCGTCGCCTTTGCGGTAGAAAACTTCGCTTCCCGCTGAGACTTCTTCAACGCAGGTTACAACGTTGTCTGTCTCGTCTATCATCAGCGCGTTAATCTTCAAAATTTACTCCCCCTCGTAATTTCTCAATGCCTAGTTTTCGTGGACAGCGTTATGTTATTATATGTTTGACATAAATTCAAATTATCATTTCTTATGAGATAATCAATAATATTTATGTAAAAGGAATTGGAGTATATACGCTGTTGACAAGGCGGGAAGTTTCTCGCGGCTGAGGAGAAGTACGAAAAAACCGCAGGCTAACGTCAAAAACTCGTCGAACCTGCGGTCAGCAAAAATCGAAGTCAGTTATTATCTGGCGTTATATCCGCCATCAATGGTTAAAATAGTTCCAGTGAGAAATTCATTTTCATCAGATGCGAGGAAAAATATTCCGTTGGCTATATCTTCTACTTTTCCTAGTCTGTTCATGGGGTGAATCGCTTCTATGCCTGATACATCATAAGTCCCTGAATCAATAGCATTTTGGAGAATATCCGTTTTGATTGCTCCCGGTGCTACTGCATTTATGCGTATTCCCTGTTGTGCGTAATCAATGGCTGCTCCTTTAGTCAGACCTACAACAGCATGTTTTGAAGCGCAATATTGTGCAGTTGCATACAACCCGTTAAGTCCCGCAATAGATGCTAAGTTCACGATTGAGCCGCCGTTTGTTTTGAGCATTTCTTTTATTGCGTACTTCATTCCGTAATAGACACCCATTACGTTAATATCAAGCATTTTTTTGAACTCATCGGAATCTGTTTCTGCTAGTACAGCATTTCCTAACGAAACTCCTGAGTTATTGACCATAACATCTAATTTTCCATATTTTGCAACCGTTTCTTTTATCACGGCCTGTACTTGTTCTTCGTTTGTAACATCAAGTACCTTAAAATCTACTTCCAAGCCTTTACTTTTGAATTCATTTTTTACATCAGTTTCTTTCTTTGAATCACGGCTCGTAATGACAACATTATAGTTATTTTCAGCGAACTTTATAGCAGTTGCTTTGCCTATTCCTGTTGTTCCGCCTGTGATAATTACTGTTTTCCTTGATTTAGCTTCCATTTTCCCCTCCTTGTTTTATAGTCTGAATCTTAATTTTCTTATCGTTGCATTACTCCAATCAGCAAATCGTATGAATTATAACATCAATTATTAGAATGAATCAAATATAAAATTTCGCGGCAACGTCTACACAAAATTTATTCTCCTCGTAATTTCTTTGTGGACAGCGTTATGTTATTGTGTTCAACATAAACTTAAATTATTATTCTTCATGAGGTAATCAATAACAATTATGGAGCAGGAATTAGAGTACATATATGCGGTTCACAAGGCTGGAAGTTTCTCAAAGGCTGCCGAAAGCCTCCACGTTACACAGCCCGCATTGAGCATGGCCGTGAAGAAGATCGAGTCGTCAATAGGAATGTCATTGTTCGACCGTAAGGCTAGACCCCTCGAACTCACGAAGGCCGGTAAAATCTATATCGCGTCAATCGGGAAAATTCTCGCGGCTGAGGAGGAGATGAATGCCCAAATCCGCGACATCGACGGACTTAAATCCGGAAGCCTCTGCATCGGCGGCTCTCACTTCATCAACACTTGCATTCTTCCCGAAATAATGACCGAATACAGCAGGCGTTATCCCGGCATAAAGCTCGAACTTCTTGAAGCAAGCTCGGCGTTTCTTGCTGACATGCTCACGGAGAGGCTCATTGATATTACGTTCACTTGCCGTGATGACATAATCGCACAGTTCACTCACTACCCGGCGTTCCATGACCACATACTTCTCGCCGTTTCCTCTGAAATTCTTAGCCTTGAATGTGCGCTGTCGGCTGACGATGTAATTTCGGGGAAGCATCTTCATGCTGAATGCCCATGTATTCCATTTGAGGCAATGAGTCAGCTTGAGTACGTCATACTTTCGGAGGGCAACAATCTTCATGACAGGGCAATGATGATTTTCAACGAGGCCGGAATTTCCCCTAAGATAAAGCTCGAAATCTCTCAGCTCTCAACGTCATATCATCTTGCGGGTGCGAAATTCGGCGCGGCTTTCGTCAGCGACAAGATGATTAACAGCAATGAAAACGGACTGAGCTTCTACAGGATTGACTCGCCCGTAACTGAGAGACTGTTTTATACGGTGCTTCCAAAACGAGAATATACTCCTAAAGCTGTCAGGGCTTTCAGTGAGCTGTTGAGGCCGTAACAAAAAATACTCCCCGCAAATTTCACGGAGAGTATTTTCTGCGTTAAAGTTCTAGCGTGTTTTGCGCCTGATCATCACAGCAAGCACCATCAATGCGAGCGAGGAATATCCCCAATCACAGCCACCGCTTGACGAAGTGAATCGGTTAGTGCTTCCCGAGTCAGCAGTCCCGAACATCAGCGCGTCCTTGTCCGTCCACGTCTCACCGTCCTCCGAAACCTGAACCGTAAAGGCGTATTGTCCGGCTCTCGTTACTCCGGGTATCGTGCTTACGGTCAATTCCGTTGCGGCTGTCCTCACTGTCCCAGCGTCAGAAGGACTCCAAACGAGGGAAAATTCTTCCGGCGTTGCAGGCAAAGCGGCAGAGTCTTTGACGTACACATCTTCAGTATCCGTGTCCGATATGACATCAGCGATTCCGTTGATCCTCCAGAACACAGGCACATCGTGTGAAAGCGCGTATGTCTCAGTGATTACCGAGTCATAGTACCTCGTTTCGTCAGGTTCTACGTCTGCGCTGACATCTCCGCTGGCAACCTCAAGCTCAGGGTCAGCATCACCGATTAAGCCCGGCGAGTCCTCAGTGCCGTAGAGAAGCTCGAACAGTGAGCGCGGGGTGTAGCTGCACACTGTGTTGATTGCCCCGACCTTGCGAAGCTCGTCCGCAACGTTGTCGCCTATCGTGAATGTGTACCTGTACGTCTCATACGGGAAGAGCGTAATGTTCCTCGCAAAATGAGCGCACCCAATCTCCTGCTTATCAGCCCACAGTTCCGGGTCAAGATATACCGCTATTATCTCGACGCGCGGAATCGTTAAGTCCATGTGGTTGGTGATGGTAACTTCCATCTCGACAGGCCCGTCAGTGTTGGCGATCTTTGCGTTGTAGAACTCGTCCCACGTGGAATATCCCCCGAATGTCATCGTCGGGAATACTACATCTTCCTCGCTGAGACTCGCCTTGAAGCCCGCCGCGCTGAAGTCGCCCGCGTAGAACGCCGCCGTTGCCTTTGCAGATTCAACGTCCTCAACGGTAAACTCGAAGTAGCCCTCATTGTTGCCGCCGGGGTCTTTCGTGGTGTCCCTGTTCTCGTGGACTTCCGGCAGCTTTCCTTCAGGGTCAATGAGCGCGTAGAACTGGTAGCGTTTCTTGACAGGTATGTTCGGAGTGAACTCAAACTTTGCCCACGTCTTGTTGTCGCCAAGGTTTGACCAAGCCGGAATACTGACGTACTGAGTCCCGATAAGCTGCTTGCCTGACAGTGACTCTACCGTATCATCGTTGACCCAGTAGAGATCGACCCTTACGCTTTCCACAGGCTTGAAGCTGGCGTTGTACATAGGCACTTCAACCCTGTACCTCGCACCCTTCAGGAGACGCGATGATGTGTACCTGTTGAAGTCAATCGCGTAGATTCTGACACCGCGCATCTCCATAGCATGGCTGCGGCTGGTGTTGTAGGTGAAAACCGGAAGATCGGGCTTTGAGTCGAAGCACTTGAACTTGTTGGGCAGAGGGAATGCAGGGTCAGCGTACTTGCTGTAAATGCCCTCAGAGCTGAACAGGTTAAGACGCGTGTTGAAATCGCTCACCGCAAATCCGCATGTTATTGCGCCGTTCTCTGCAACATATGCCTGATAATGAGTCCTGTATCCCGTGTCAAGCGGGGCTGCAGCGTTGCGGGGAAGCTCCCAGTCAATACGTTCGCTTGAGCTTTCATACCTCGTGTACGTAGGGCCTTTCTCGCCTTCCGGGACTTTCGCCAAGTCCGTGCCGAATATGCTGTCGACAAGTGAAAGCCCGTCCGTCAGATAGCCCGTCGAAACCTTCTTTGACTCTGTCGTCTCGTTCTCCTTGACTTTGGAGAATGACTGACCGCCTTGCACCTGCGCTCCGAACTGTATGCTCTCAATGTCGCTGAGTTCCTTCTGCTTGTGAGCGTAGCCCTCAATGTTTGCTATGGCTGTGGGGTACGAGAATAGATTTCCGTTCTCGTGAGTGGGCTGGTATTCTGACGATGATATGTCAGTTGCGTGGTGTACCTCACCGTAAATCGTGAACGTGATGAAGTCCTGTTTTGTGAGGTACTTTGCATCATCGCTCATCGTCCCCAAGTTAGGCGCGGGCTTCGTTACGATCGGGTAACGCCATATGTACTGGTCAGCCTGAACGTATCCGAAAGTGTCAGCGTCCTGCGCGGTTATGGTCTCGAATACGTCCGACGATTCAATCTCCTTGTTGTAGCCCTGCTTGATGGTCTCCACCTTGTCAGTGAGCTTGTCGAGGAAGTTGAATACTCCGCTTACCGCACCGTCAACAGCTTTGGCTTTCTTGACAGCGTTCTCGAAATGGGACGTTCCCGGAATCATGCTTGCGATGCTCTTGATAGTCCCGTAGACTTTCTGAGCTGTCCTTGCGCCTCCGATGACGTTGCGGGTCATGTCGCTGTCCATTGCGAAAATCGTCTCGACCGAGCTGTGCATGTCGAATTTTGACATCTGAGTCTTCGATTTCTGGTCGCTCTTTCCGTATGACACATGCGCCCCTTTGGTGAACGAGAAATTTACGGGCTGTGTCGTTACGGTCTTACCGTCCGCCGAAATCGTGTCAACATGGTACGGAGGAGCCTGGATTACCGCCATGTACGACTTGTCCCTTGTGCGGGTGGTGAACGTCGGTTTTCCCAGCTCGATACCCTCTGAGGCAAAATCCCCCGCAACAAGCGCAGATGTTCCGGCCGCATCGAGAGTCTGTGCTTTGGTCAGCGTTGAACCGTCGCTCTTGAAGAGAATCATTTTCCCGCTGGAAAGACGCAGAGCAAGATCATCGCACTCCTTCGCAAGCCCGATCTTCCCGAAGAAAGCCCCGGCCGCAATGGAGAGTTCACGGTCAGCAAAAGGATACAGTTCCGCGTTTGTGTTTACGGGAGCAAGAGCGCACTCCTGAAGGTTAAACGCATTATAGTTGCCCGTGTTGTCCTCGTCCCAGCCGTTATAGCTCGTGAAACGCTTGTCGATTATCGGGTCGCCCTCGAAAATCCGCGAACTCTTCAGCTTACCGTCAGTGTCCATTTTCACCAGCGAGAGATAAGGCCGGACTCTGTACTCCGCGTGCCTGTCCCTTCCGCCATCAGAGCCTTCATACGTCGCATCTTTGATTAAACGCCGCCGCACACTCGTGACTTTAGTCATGAGTTAGGCGGCCTGT
>CALGGR010000051.1 GCA_937915755.1 uncultured Fretibacterium sp.
GTGCTGAAGGACGTGCTGAAGGACGTGCTGAAGGACGTGCTGAAGGACGTGCTGAGGGTCGTGCTGAGGGTCGTGCTGAAGGACGCAACGAGGAAAAAGAGCGTGTTGCAAGAGACATGCTGAGAAAGAATCTTCCTCTGACACTGGTTAAGGAAATCAGCCGTCTCTCAGAGGAAGCAATAAGGGCTTTGGCCGCAAATCTCGGAATTAGTGTAGCTTAACAAAATTCTTACTCCCTCTCGTTTCTAGCGGGAGGGGGTAATTTATGCTGTTGGCTGGGTATATTAACTGCGGATTCGATATGCAAAAAGCTGAGGCGGAATTTTTGTGGCTATGTCCTTCCCTCGTTCCACAGATCCTCAAGCCTCACAATCGTGAACCCTCTGCGTTTTAGCTCCCTGATGACTCGTGGCAATGCCTCCACAGTATTTGGAGTTCCAGAGTGCATAAGAATGATGTCGCCGTTCCTGACGCTTCCGGCAATAAGGTTGTAGATTTCTTCAGCGGGACGTCCCGTGTAGTCGGCAGTGTTGAGAGACCAGAGACCGAGCTTGAGATTCATTCTCCTCATCGCGTTGAAGATTTCCATGTTAAAATGCCCCCCCGGCGGGCGAAGAAACCTCGTCTTACGAATTCCCAAGTTCTCCAAAACCTCATCGCATCTCTCAGCCTGACGCACAATGTGAGCCGTGTGGTCGGTGTATAGTCGTGGGTGAGTGTATGTGTGATTTGCAAGCTCATAGCCCTGACGGTGGAGCATTAGGGTAATGTGCGGGAAACGTTCGGCAAATTTCCCGACAAGGAAGAACGTTGCCTTAACGTCGAAACTGGACATCACCGCGTCAAGTTCCTGCATACCAGTTTCACGAGGCCCGTCGTCGAATGTCAGAACAACTTCCTTGATGAATGGATTCCCTTTAGCGATTCCGAATTTCTCGCGCTCATCTGTGAGTGGCCCCCACTCGATGAACATAAATACAGTTAATGACAAAAGCATTATTCTTCGCAGCATGAATATTCTCCCGATCGAATTTTATCGGCCTGATTATAGCATTAAGATTATCAGCATGAAGCCTCTTTCTAAAACTACGAAGCTCACATCGTGTATAATGTTTCCATTCCCAAATTTGAAACGGAGAAATTTTATGGACATACGGCCGATGGAATATTTTCGTGCAATTTGCGAAACCATCAACATGTATGGGCTGCTGAGAAGATCCATAGTTCACCGCCGTCATTCAGTGCCTCAATACAAAAGCTGGAGGCTGAGTTTAACGTGAAACTCCTCATGCGAGACGACACACTCGTGAAGACTCTGTATTCCTGCGCGAAAGTGAAATACTCATCAGGCAATCCATTACATCAAAGATGTTATGAACGATTTATGTCTTGAGGAAGAAAACTCGCTTTCCCTTCAACGGCAGGAGCATGGTCATGGCCTGTATTACTCGAGGATTTCCGTAGCTGGCACCCTGAGATTGAACTTGTCATTAAGGATAGAAGTACTTTCGACATTCTCAGGAGGATTCAAGATGATGAAATAGAAAAAGGTTATGGTGTTATTGACGTGAACAAAACCAACGACACCATAAGCAGACTTTTAGTCAAGGACGAACTGAAATTTGTTACTGAACCCTGACAATGAACTTGCAGGAAATATTAGAGTAGATATTCACAGATTTGAAGGAAAAACTGTTGCCGTGTACGAAAAAGGCACATCATTTTCAGAGAGCTTATTGCTACTTGAACTCAACGAAAACAATTTGTCCGTAAATTTCCGCTATGTCATCGAACAAGCTACAGTCTTTAATCTCGTGTTGATGGGACTCGCTTTTGCTGTAGTACTTGAAAAATCCGAACTAATTCTTAGAACCCCGCTCCTTTGTACTGAGCCTTCTTTTCACCTCCTTCTGGTAAGTTGAGCAGTTTAGCATTGGCAAATTCAAGGTTTGGGATATTCCAGAATTGCTTTGTTCCTCGATCTTTAGCGGTTTGCTGAAGCCTTGAAGCCCTATATGCTTGTCATCATAGAACCCGTACATTATCTTATGCTGTTGAAGGTTTATTACAAACTCACGCTTGAGATCACCGATTGGATTGTGGAGTATCTCGATGCTGACGGAAATGGTCTACCCGACGCATGGGAGGCTGAAGGTATTGACTTTGACGTGGACGGGAGCATGGATGTTGACTTTCCAGCAATGACTGTTGACCCGAACTTACCGGGTATATTCGTCTATTACGACTGGATGTATAAGGCACCTGTCCGACCTGTGTTTGAGATTCCCTTCGGAGAGAAGAATACGAAGCCTGCTCCTGCAACTCTCGATGCTGTAGTAAGCCAGTTCAGGAATCATGGTATACGCCTTCACATCATCAAGGGACGAGCAATACCATTCGAGGACGTGTTTGAGCTTTGGCATCTTTACAGCAACTGGAACAGGACAGCAGCAGAATATTTCCCGCGTCAACACTGGAACTTCGCAAGGTATTGTCTCTTAGTGAATAAAATCAACGATGACAGGACATTCAGGGTATCGCTTGACATTGAGGGCAGCGGAAGCACGGATATTTTCATCCCTGTGAAAAAATCCTTAAGCGCATGGGATTACGCGGTTGAATGCACGCTGACTTTTGCCAACAACATGCGCAACGATGTAACGCATACAGTTCATGTTCTTGGTAGCAACCATCTTGTAGTTGAAGTGGGCGAGAATCTCAATGTTGATGATGCGTCTTTCGGAGGCTATGCACCTGTTATAGACGACTCTTCAATAAAGGAGTTGAACGGAACGGTTATTCACGGCGTAAAGGCAGGGCAGACATTCATTGTTATCAAAGACGGTTGAGCTACAATCTGCACGATTCCTATCGATTGTTACAAGCAAGGCTGCCCCGGCACCGGAACCTGAGTATGAGCCTAAACCTGCTCTTACACCAACACCGGTGACAGGCACAGGTAGTTCAGGAGGAGGATGCAGTGCAGGTTTGGGAGGAATACTCGCTGTCTTATGTGAGTGTGTTATCATTCGCAGGAAATACATGATGTAATAAACATCTATCCCGGCTGTGAGCAAAATCATGGCCGGGATTTTTGTTAGTACCTATATAAATATCTTGCAGACTGGACTTTCCGTCTTAACAATTTTTCCCGAAGATGAAAACTTCACAGCGTCATAAATCGTGAAGAATGTTAGAGTGTCCGTAGTCTCACACGCAGCAAATATCCTTCCTCAGTAGTGAATCACATTCTCCGTCCCTCTGATTTTTGCGATGACACTTTCAGCCTCAAGGCTTGCAAAGAAGTCATACGTACTCTCAGGCACAAGTCCTCGGATATCCTCAAGCCTTCCTTCTTTTACGGCCTGCCTTACGTTCGACGCGCTTATGACTTCCCCACCCTCTGTCTTTCTAGGAACGATCACGCATTTTATGCCATGCTCAGGAAGTTTCTCGGACATTATTCGGTTGTATATACCTGTAACGAGGCTCTTTGGTTCTTCACCGACATATCGCGCATTAATCCCCAAAGCTCCAGCTATCTTTACGAAGACCTCAAGGTCTAAATTAGCGTGGCTCTCAATCACAGCCTCGTCATCCTTCTGGAAATAGCTAGGGAATGTTGCGCTGCTTATGATGTAAGGCCCTGTGTCGTGGTAAACGATGTTGTGAAGGTGTGAAGTCCCCGCGATGACGAGCCTCTTCCTCACGTCAAACGGAACTAATGAAGCGTCCTCACTCACTATGAAGATATGAAGAACATCATTCTCAGCCGAAGCCTTCTCGACCAAATATTGATGGCCGAGAGTGAATGGATTTGCATTGAGGACGAGAGCAGCAATATTCTTCCCATCGCGTTTTGACTTTGCTAAATCTGAAAGGTAATCGCTGAAACCTGTACGCCTGTTCTCCATGAAGACGACCTGATCCGCAATCCTCACTATCTCATAGAATCCCAAGTCGCCGAAGAATTTTGCCGAATTGCATTTCGTGTAGAGGAACAAATGGTTAATCCCGCGCCCATACTCATATTGAACGAGGTGAGAGACAACTTCATTCATGAGGCCCTCGCCTTGATGCTCATGACTGACGGCCATGCAGCGTAGAGTGTTCCCGAAGCAGCTTCCGGTCGCAACAATGTTGTAGTCGTCATCATAAAGCGCACAGGTGTAATCGAGGTTCTTGTCGCGCCTTATGCCTTCCGCAAGAAGAAGATGCTCTACTTGCGCATTCCCTCTTTTGTCTGAGGGGTATACTTTCGAGACTGTGTAATCAGACATATTTACGCCTCCTGAAAAATTGGACTTGTGCAAAATTTTACCCTAATTCGCAAGAAAACTCTCACCTCTCTTGCAAGTTAAATTGAATATGATATAATTCTCCCCGTTGAATAACAGGAATAAAATAGATTCCGACAACAAATTGTAGTTTGAAAATAGGACTTGTTAGTTCACACTATGTGATATAATTGCATAAGTTCAAACGGAGAATTGGCCGAGTGGTCGATGGCGGTTGACTTGAAATCAATTGAGGTGCAAGCCTCCGGGGGTTCGAATCCTCCATTCTCCGCTCTTAATTCGTAAAGAAGAACACGAAAATCCCTGATGAACTCGGGGATTTTTTATTTTGTGAGCCCACAGCAACACATAAAACTGTATTCATTTTCGGAGGCTGTCTTGATATAGTGAGTAGAAGCTCGATAATGAGTCCCGCATCTGTGTCTCTTAGGCTGTTCATGATGTGATGTCCTATAAGATTAAAGCCATCGAATATTCCTTCTTCTGTCCAGGATCGATTCACTATTTCCGTAAAAACATTTTTATGAAGGTTTCGATACTCTCACGATACTGATTGCCAAGCCCGACAATGTTACCGTTTTCTTCACAACCATATGCTTGAAGCAACTGACTGAGCACAGCATCTTTTTGGATCAATCCCTGTTGGATGGCCTTCTTGATATTTCGCATCTTAAACAATGACCCTACACTGTGCTGAATTGGGAGTCCCGTAAAGATTCTTGGAAGCGTTCCTCCTATAGCTTTTATTGCCCAACGATTGATTGGAACCGGTTCTACCAAGATGTCCTTGAATTTATGGAAGTTAACGAAATTGTTCAAGCAGCTTCTATCCGTTTCCCTTGATGACCTTATAATATCAATAACGACGCTTGAGTATTTTCTTCCTGTTCGAGAGTAGGCCTGAATGTACTCAGCAGTGTTTCCCGGTATGCCATAAAAGAACATTACATTGAACCGATCCGCATCAACGCCGTGAGAAATCATGGAAGTTGCCGCGATTAGATTGATTCCATCGAATACATTATCCGTGTTTTCAACCATAGCAAGGACCTCCCGCACATCTTGGAATGATTCATCGCCGGTCATTTTTCTTGTCTTAAACTCCGGGACTTTTTCTTTTCGTAACTCGACGTTTATCGGCGTCTCCAAAGCTCCTTCGACGTTATTGCCATCTCGCTTCACATTATTGTACTCAACTTCGTCCCGTTTGAGTGCCGGAAAAACGTAAAGAACGTTCACTGGGAATCTTAGTTTTCCATTTTTATCGATCAATGCCTTGTTTGCAAGCAGCTTTGATTTGATGATACCTGCTGTCTGCTCATATAGTCCATCGATCAGCATAGGCATAATGATATCGAATTGAGCAGCATCCTCAAGGCCCTCAAAAAACTTCAGAAGGATAACTCCGCCAGAGCAAATCAAAATATGTATGCTTTCATTTGGAAGCATGGCCGGATTGGTGTTGAGAATCAGAAAGCCATATTGATCGTTCGAAATAATATTCCGCACAAAAATCTTCTCGTTGCGGGACAGAGCGATCTGCTAGTACTCTGACGGCATAATTTCCATGTTATTCCCCTAAAGCAGCAATACACGCCCTCACTATAACATCACATGCCTCGCCCTTAGTTACAGGATAGCCGTAGTGAAACTCACTCTCAATTCCATAGATGCTGAGGATCCCGAGCCTCCCCAAAATCTCAGCGTACTCGGAATTTCTGTTCTTCCCCAGCTTGAAGGGAAGCCGTGAATCCCTCGCGGGCTTTATCGTCTTCAACATTGGGAAAGCGTCGCAGATGGCCTTCACGAAATCGCTCCTCGATATCAGGTTAGCCGATTTTTCAACGCTGACCTTTCCTGCGTCCTTAACGTTCAAAGCCTTCTGAGCCCTCTCCAGTATCCCAATAACATCATCGCCCGTGATTATATCGTCAACACCGAAAACTCCCTTGTCTGCACCCTTGATTATCGCCATCTCGAGCACAGGGTTGTCCCATTCCTGAATGTTGAATGACGGCGCATGAGGGTATTCATTCGGAGTGATCAGGCCATACATGTTCGATATCTGTACGCTGTGATTCAAGCTGTGTTCGGGCGGAACGTCTGAGTATTTGCACAGCGACAATGACACTCCCGACTTCAGCAACTCCCACTGTACCCGCATCGGGTGAACTTGACGCGGTTGCTTGCCGTCCCTTACGCTGACTGCGGCCAACGCTCCTGCAGCCTGCCCCGTCATCATCGTTATTGGCTGAAGCCTCAAAGTACCAGCAGCGAGTCTTGAGACTGAGATATTCTTCTCGGCGGCTATAAGTCCGTCAGTCTCATTCGGTATCAATGCGCTCATTGGAACTTGGAACGGCCCGCGAGGTCTGTTGAGTTCCTGATGCTTCATCGTCTCGTCAAGCTCCCATTCAGTATCAGCGTCAGTGTTGGCTCCGTGAAGGTCGAGAATGTAGCCTCCGATTGCGATCGCGTCCGAAAACTCACGGCTTGTATGACCGTCCCTGTAGCTCAGGGAATTTCGCGCAAGTTCCTGTGATGTCAGAGTGTGAGAGCCGATTATGCGTCTTGATTCGCGGACGTAGGGGATCACTGGCATTCTTCGGACGATTTCCTGCCATTCCCGCGGAAGATTCCTAGCTGCTTCGGGAAGTATCCTGTTCGTGTACTCGTCGTCGGGAACTGACCAGTCTTCACCGAGTTCGTTCTGTATGTAGTAAATCAGGTGAAGAGTCTTTATAAGTGCCTCGCGTTCAACCTGAAGACGCAAATTCCTGTCCTCAAGGTACGACACTGGTAATCCTCTTCTGCCGTTAACCCAGCCGTAAGTTCCCGGATAATCGTTACCCCAGTTGAGGTCGGTCTTCGTGATGTATGGCCTGTTCTCTTTTGAGGCATCGTAGTCGTAAGGGTTCGAACTGTCGGGGATGCCTCTGTATGCCACGTAGGTCATGAAGTTCACGGGGGTCTGAACGGGGTAGGTGTTCCTGAAGTTGAAGCCGTCCGCGCTCACGAAGCTGTCATAGTTACGTTTCGCAAGCTCGTAGCCCGGCAATGGTTCTTCGGGCTTGAGGTACGCAGGGACACCGCCCGGATATTTCTTGATGACCGCTGTCCATGTTATGTCCTGGATCATCGCGTCAGGGTTCAGGAATTTCGAGACTGAGTTTCCGGCTCTGTAAGGAGTCTTCGTGATTGGGAGAATGTCGCCGTATTCTGTCGCGTCGATGAGGACTTTGCAGCTGTAGTTTCGATTCCCTGAAGGTGTACGGACTGTAACGCCCGTAACAGCACGCTTGTTCATGTTCACGCTTGTAATCTCCGAGTTCATGAGAAATTCGAGAGTGCCCCTTCTCCTTGCCTCATTGATCATCGAGATAAATGCTTCCTGACCTATTCTTGGCTCGAAAGCACGCGAACCTGTGTACCAGTAGCACGTTCCCATAGATTTCCCGCGAGAATCATAGTAGCTCTTTATCCTGTTGATGAACTCCTCATATATTCCGCTCATCTGACGGCTCATGTCGTCCATAGTTGAGACTCCTGCTGCTGTTGCCTGACCGCCGATCCATGTTGAAGACTCTACGACGAGGACGCTTACACCCATTCTGGCAGCCTGAATCGCTGCGGAAATACCCCCTGTTCCACCTCCTGCTATGATTATGTCGTATGAGCTTTTGGGCTGACGTGAGGTTCTTGAAGCTGCTGACGAGGTGAGTAATATGACGATGATTGTGAACGTGAGCAAAAATTTCCTGACACTCAAAATGTAACATTGCCTCCTGAAAAATAATTGTTAATGATACACCATCTAAGCAAAATACATGCAAAAACTTTTTTCATGCTAAAATTTTCAAGCATTATTTTCTATCTGAAGGGAGAATTTTCTCATGGATTTCATGGATCTACTCGGCTCAGTAATACAGGGCACAACAGGATCATCGCAGGCGGCAAGTGCCAGAATGTCAAACGCAGGAAATGGCATTCAGGATTTACTCGGCTCATTACTAGGCGCAGGACAGAGCATGACCCAGAGAGTCGGCGGCGATAATCTTGCGGCGGGCGGACTAGGCGCACTTCTCGGCGCACTCATGGGAGGCTCAAAAAGCACAACCGTAAACAGTCTCGGCGGAGGAATGATGGGGCTTCTCGGAATGATGGCCTACAAGGCTCTCAAAAGCTCAATGGGAAGCGAGACACCTGCACAAGCTCAGGCATCGGCTCAGGCTTACGCTCAGGAATACAGCCGTCAGACACCGCAGCAGAAGAACAATGACGCTGAGATTATCCTGATAGCTATGATCGACGCGGCGAAAGCTGACGGTCAGGTTGACTCCGATGAGCTTACACGTATCATGAACACAATGAAGTCATCGGGCATCGGTCAGGAAGGAATGAATTACGTCATCCAGAAATTACAGGGGCCAATGGAGACAGCCAAGATAGTCGCGGCAGTAAGAGGAAGGCCGGACCTTGCTGCTCAGGTATACTCGGCCTCTCTCATGGCCATTAACGTTGACACCGACGCTGAAAGAAATTACCTCAACAAGCTCGCCAAAGCTATGGGATTAAGCCAGGCGGTCGTCCAGAACATCGAGCAGCTGACCAGCGGCAGTGCAGATTTGCAGTGCTAGGACTTGGGACGGTTAAGGAGATTCTCAACAAGTCTGCTGAAAAGCTCGTAGCCTTTATCTGTGGGGGGGAGTTCGATTCTCGTTCCGTCCCCCTCAAAAATTAGCATACCGTTGGACTTTTCCGTAAGTTTTGGATTGCCAGCACTCATTGTTTGCCCGCCCGCAGAAATTTCATTGCCCGCGACGATCTCATCAGGCGAAACCTCAAGTAATTCTGCGAGCTCCATCATTCTTGTACCGTTCGGAGAAGTCTCACCTGCTTCCCAGCGTCTCAATGTAGCGATTGACACCCCTAATTTCTCCGCAAGCTCTATCTGAGTGAGGCCGGCTTTCTTTCGGAGCTGTCTTATGTTTGCTGATATTGTCATTTATATTTCCTTTCTGCATAAAAGAGTGAATATGCAGAATTATACACGTAAAAATATCTTTCATGCAAGGACATCATACATTGTAAACTATATTATTAACTTGAAAGTTTACAGTTTGAAATTTCTGTGGTATATATATCTCCATGAAGACAAAAATTCTGAATGCCCTTGAAACTCAAAGGGGCAAATACGTATCAGGTGAGGAACTTGCGGATTCATTGGGGGTAAGCCGCGCGGCAGTCTGGAAGTCAATAGAGTCGCTTAGGAAGGAAGGACACAGGATTAAAGCGACGACGAACAAAGGCTACATGCTTGAATCAGAAAGCGACCTCCTCACCGCCAAAGGAATATCATCGCACCTCAAGGAAGGCTCGAAAGTATCACGTGTAATCTGCTTAGGTGAGGTGGATTCAACTAACAATTATGCCAAGAAACTGGCCATGAACGGCGAACCTCACGGGACGTTAATTGCTGCGAACCGTCAGACGGCAGGGCGCGGAAGGCGCGGTCATAGCTTTGAGTCTCCTGCGGGAACAGGGCTATACATGTCGCTGATTCTTAGGCCTGAGACTGAGGCGGGGAAATTTCAGATGATTACGGTTGCTGACGCTGTTGCTGTTTGCCTTGCGATTGAGGCTATTTATCCAGAATCGAAAGGGAGCATCGGCATAAAGTGGGTCAATGATGTCTATTTTCGCGGGAAGAAAATCTGCGGGATTCTCACCGAGGCTGTAACAGGTTTCGAGAGCGGTGAGATTGAGAGCGTAGTAACAGGGATTGGTATAAACGTTTCAACCAAGAAATTCGGAGCTGAGACATCGGAAATTGCAGGAGCGATTTTTGCTGACGATGATATTTGCTTCGGGAGGAACGAACTTTGCGCGAGGGTTGCAGATTACGTCATGGAGTTCGCGGAGGACTTGGACAATCCGGCAATCATTCAGGTATATCGTGAACGCTCAATTCTGACGGGGCGCGAAATATCCTACTTGAAGGGCGAGAGAAAGTGCTTCGGCCATGTTAAAGGTATTGATGACAAAGGAGGCCTCATTGTTCGTAATGATGAGGGAGAGATTGAGACGCTAAGATCGGGCGAGGTCTTCATGGTAAGAGCAAGAGAAGGAGAGAAATCATGACAACTACGAGGAAAATCACGCTATGTTCGCTTTTCGCGGCACTAATAGCAATCGGGACACACATAAAGATTCCGACACCGTTACTTCCGCTGACGTTCCAGACACTTTTCGTTGTATTGAGCGGGCTTGTTCTTGGCAGGAAACTTGGGGCAATGAGCGTCTGCGTTTATGTTCTCGCAGGGCTTGTTGGGCTTCCGGTATTCACTGGGTCGGCACTGAATCCAACGTTCGGGTATATTCTCGGGTTTATTCCTGGCGCATGGCTCGCGGGATATATAGCCGAGAGATTTACGCCTAAGTTTATGACGTGGACGCTCGGAGCTGTCGCGGCTATTGCTTTGATTTACGCGGTCGGAATACCGTATTACTACCTCATGTCGAAATACTATCTCGGAAATGAGCTTGGGGCTAAGACATTGCTTATGTACTTCGTCCTGATGCCAATTCCAGGAGACATTGCGAAAAGTATTCTTGCAGGGCTTGCGGTACAGAGGCTGGCGGTGTTCTTCCCTGGGAGCTTCACGTGGAAGAGGGATTAAATTATTGTCGAAGTTGGGGAAAATTTCAAGTGGTGCAAAGACATTTCACAAAAGATTTGCAGGAGACAGTACCACACTCCTCATACCTGATGGGGGAAGGTGGTGGTTCACTCTCAAGCCGTGAATACTTCAGCGAAATATTCTTCTTGCGTTAAAGCTCTAACGTTACTGCCTTCAAAATCTTTAGTGTTGCGTGTGATTATGTAGTCCGCGTGAATCCTTGAAGCTGTCGCAGATTGTACAGCGTCCTCGAAGTCCCGCCACTTCATATTTGCCGCTGCCTCAAACTCAGACAGCGTGATATCTACAAAGTAAAACGCATTCTTTATGTTCCACAGCAGTGTGTCAATCTCATCATAACGCAACTGTTTACGCATTATGTATACTATGTTCGCAAACGTCAGGGAAGATATATACCCGTCCGCATACCCCTTCTCGCAAGATTTCCAGATTGCATAGAAAGACATATAATGTGCCTCTCTTGCCTGAAGCACATCAAGCAGAATATTTGAATCAATTAGCAAGCGCATATTTCTCCCTCAATGCTTCCTCTCTGTAATCTTTAGTGTCATCATAATCATCTCCGAGAAACCCCGTAAGCTCGTCGACCGCATAAGGAGCTGTCCTGTAACGTGAAGGATAGCGCGCTATAATCTGTCCGTTTCGTCTGTGAATGCAGTCAAGATTGTCGATTATCTCTTCCACACGCGTCCAGTATTCTTTGTCCGTCTCACCCTGTAAGCGCTTAATGCCTGCCATAATACCATCCTCCTTGCACTGTGATTATACTTTCCCCCTCACCATCACAGCAAGGGGGACAACAAATTATACTCTACGTTATCGGCGCAGGGTTGAAGATGCAAAGGAAGTTATGAAGACCGTACTGTTCCGTATACGGTTTCTTCCTTCCGCTTGCGACATCAAGAATGAACGTGAACAGCTCCGTCCCAACTTCCTGAATCGTCTTCTCGCCCGTTACTACTGCACCCGCGCTTATGTCGATTACGTCCTCCCACTGAGCTTTCATCTCGTTCCTTGAGCATACCTTGATGACTGGTGCCGCAGCAAGACCGTAAGGCGTTCCCCTTCCCGTCATGAAGACCTGAAGCCCTATACCGCTGGCAAGCTGGCAAGGCCCGCAGACCATATCGCTCGCAGGTGTAGCAGCGTAGATCATTCCGTGCTTCGTTGGACGTTCGGCAGGTGAAAGGACTTCGACTATCGGCGATGTTCCTGATTTTGCGATTGACCCCATTGCTTTCTCGACGATGTTGCTGAGGCCGCCCTTCTTGTTTCCCGGCGCAGGGTTCGCACTCCTGTCAACATGGCCGGCATCAAGATACGCATCGTACCATCGCATCTCGTCAGCAAGTTTGTTCCTTACTTCCTCGCTTACACAGCGTTCGGCTATGAAGTGAACTCCGTCCCTGACCTCCGTAACCTCGCTGAACATTACTGTTGCGCCAGCCTGAACAAGCATATCAGCCGCATATCCCGCCGAAGGATTCGCAGAGACTCCCGAGAACGCATCGCTCCCCCCGCACTGCATACCCACAAGGAGCTGAGACAGCGGAAGTTCCTCACGCCTTCTCTTGTCGAGTGCCTGAAGTTTCTTCTCGGCCATGCTCATTATCGCGGTCATCATAGCGTCATAGCCCTTACAGTCCTGCAACACTATCACATTTTCGGGCGTGTTGTTCTCAGGGTCAACGAGCATGTCAACCGTAAGCTTCTCACAGCCAAGTGATACGACCATGAGCTGACCGCCGAAGTTCGGGTGCTTCGCAATGTTACGAAGAGCGCGTATCGGGAATTTTGCGAACGGAGCATTGATTGCAACACCGCAGCCGTAAGCATGGTTGACCGCAACAACATCATCGACGTTAGGATACTTAGGCAGAATCTCGCGCTTGATCCGTTCTACTGCAACGTTGAGGACTCCTTGAACGCACTGAACCGTCGTCTGGATTCCGAGAATGTTACGTGTACCCGCGTAAAATCCGTCCTCACTCCTGTAGCCCATGAAAGTTTTTACGGGAGCCTCAGGAAGATCCTTCCTTATGTTCGTACCCCAAGGCATGTTGTCGACAGATGGCGAGACTGGAAGCCGTAACATATGCTCGTTGATCCATGCTCCGCGCTTTATCGGGTCGAGTGCATAGCCCAGAACAACGCCGTAACGTATGATTTCGCCGTCTTTGGGAATGTCCGTGAGTGCGAACTTGTGGGCCTGCGGAATGTCGTCCTGCAGCACAAGGCCGGGCATTATCTCTGTGCCTTTAGCTGTGTCGTGCGTTACTACTGCTACATTGTCGCGTTCGGTAAGTTTCACGTAATCACGCAAAGTTTTTCCCCTCCTCTGAAAATTTTGTGGAATGCGTATATTTTACACTATTGTCCGCGAACAATCTCGGTATTTGCCATCTTCTCGTAGAACTGTGCGATTGCGCTGTGGTCGTCCTGTCCTTTTCCGTCAGCATGTAGAATCTTCATCATCTCGAAAACTTGTGCTGTCAAAGGAGTGGGACTGTCTACGGATTTAGCAGCGTCCATTACGTTTGTGAGGTCCTTGATGTGAAGGTCAATCCTGAAACCTGGCTTGAAATTCCTGTCCATAATCATGGGTGCTTTTGCATCCATTACGGTTGAGCCTGCAAGTCCTCCGCGTATTGCCTTGTAAATAGCTTCGGGATTAACGCCTGCCTTCTTTCCGAGCATCAGGCCCTCGCTGACAGCAGCGATGTTTATTGCGACTATTGCCTGATTACAGAGCTTAGTTACGTTGCCTGCGCCTACTTCACCGCATAGGACAACGCTTGACCCCATAGCCTCTAGTACGGGCTTGAACTTCGCGAAGACTTCGGGTTTGCCGCCGACCATGAAGCTCAATGTCCCGTCAATAGCTTTTGGTTCACCGCCGGAGACTGGAGCATCAAGCATATCGATTCCCTTCTTTGCGAGAGCGTCAGCAATCTCACGGCTTGCCATAGGGTTAATGGACGACATATCTATGAATGCCGCGCCCTTTTCCATGAAGTCGGCAACCTTTCCGTCCTCAAGCATTACGCTCTTAACATGGGGCGAGTTCGGAAGCATCGTAAGCACAAGCTCTGCGCCCTTTGCGACATCTGAGGCTTTGTCCGCTGCTTTTGCCTTTCCGTTCGAGAACGCTACAACATCATCAACCGCTGCCCTGCTTCTGTTGAAAACTGTAAGCTCATGGCCGGCTTTGATAAGGTTCTTAGCCATTGGCTTACCCATTATTCCCAGTCCGATAAATCCTATCTTCATTGTGATAATTCCTCCTTAGCAAAAATCTGTCTGACAATACATACATTTTCCGCCCTTGAACGTCATCATAGGCACGAGAACTTGTGTCCCCGTGAATTTGTTACCGTTGATGTCCGTGTAGGGTACTTCCTTCTTCTTGTGCTTGAATATGCAAACGTCCGCCGGTGTACCTTCGGCCATGCTTCCGAGTTCGGGACGCTTGACGAGTTTTGCGGGATTGATCGTTGCCGCTGAAATCACGTCCTCAAGGCTCATTCCGAAGTCAATGAACTTGCTTAGTATTCGGGGAAGCGTGTGCATAGGCTGAAGGAACCAACTGCTCGTGTTGTTGTCGCTCGAAATTATATCAGGCGTGAAGCCCTGTTCAACCGCTTTCCTGCAAACCTCAATATCGAAATTGCTCCTCCCATTCGATGCGTCGAAAAGCACTCCTCTTTCACGCGCACGCCATAATCCTGCAAGAACTTTCCCGTTTGAGTCGAGGCATGTGTTCTCACCGCGACCGTGATAGATGTGGCAGATTACATCACCCGGCCTGAGCATGTCAGCAAGTTCATCAAGCGGAATCGAGCAGTCTGTTACATGAACTACTACGGGAACTCCGGCTTTCTCCGCGATTTCAACCGTTCGAGGAATTGAGACTCTCGCAAGCTCTGGAGTGATTATGCTGTGTGAGATTCTTGTCTTCAAAGCGACAAGGTTGTCGGGATATTGCGCGAAGAGGTCAAGAATTTTCTCCTCGTCAAAATATTTCGGGTCAAGATTTTCGGGATAACTGTCGTTACTCTGACCTCCCGACGCTACGAGAAGGTAGTTCAGTATTCGCACCTCCGACAATGACATTACAGTACGCCTGTAAATCTCGTATCCCCCAGCCCCGCATGTCCCGCCGTCAACGGCAGTCGTTATTCCGCAGCAGAATGAGCTTGCGTCAGGGTTGACTCCGTTCTCTGAGCCGTTGAGGAAGTAATGAGTGTGATAGTCAATTAGGCCGGGCGTTACGATACAGCCGGAAGCATCGATGACTTGGCGATAAGTCTTGCCGCTTTCTGGACGCGCAATTTTCCCGTTCACGATGGCAATATCGCCGTGAGTCGTTTTCTTTGATGACGGGTCAAAAATTTCTCCCCCAGTAATCAGGAAATCCATAAAATTTTCCTCCTTTCCATAAAATAACACCGCCCCCCGAATTTCAGCGGGAAGCGGCATTCACACTACAGCTTAAAGCCCCGCGATAGCTTTAAGCAGAGTATCAACTTTCTCGTCGCCTACGTCCTTGCGGATCATGTCATAGACGACCTGAGCCTTCTCCTTGAGTTTTGCGTGGTCTTCGGCTGAAAACTCAAGTATCTGGCACCCTGCATCAAGGCAAGTCTTCTTGTCCTTCTCAATGCTCTCGCTTGCAACTCCTGCGGCGTATTCGACGGCTTCAGCGGCGCATTCGTCAACGAGTTTTCGGGTGTTCTCAGGAAGGCTGTTGTAGAGTTCGCCGTTCATGAAGAAAGTGATGATGTGTCCGAGATGGTTTGTCTCGATGATGTACTTCTGGACTTCGTGAATGTTATTACCCACGATGTTCATGTAGGGGTTCTCTTGGCCGTCAATCGTTCCCTGCTGGAGTGCCATGAAAAGCTCGCTGAACTGAAGCGGCACTGCTGATGCTCCCATTGCGTTCCAGTATGCGATGTGGTACTTGTTCGTCATGACGCGGATTTTCTGTCCGGCAAGGTCTGCGATTGATGCTGTCTTCTTGTTGGAGGTTAGCTGACGAAATCCAGCGTCCGAGAAGCCGAGCATGTGAACTCCTGCGGCCTCGCAGTATTGGTTGACCGTCTTCTTCGCGTAGTCGCTCGTGAGGAGTTTACGCATCTGCTCAATGCTTGAGAAAAGGTTGGGAAGGTCGAAAAGCCCCATCTCAGGCACGAAGTCAACGAGGTCGGTCGTCATTCCTGAGCCAATGTTGATTGAGCCTGCTACGACTGCTTCCGTGAACTCGGTCGTAGTTCCAAGCTGTGCGCCCGGATATATCTCAATGTTGATCGTCCCGCCGCTCTTCTCCTTGAGCAATTCGGCGAACTTCACCATGAGCTTGTAGTTCGTTGTTGTGTCGGCCACGCTCATTGCCGCAACCCAGTCATAAGTCCCGTAATCCTCAGCGAACGAAGGCACTGCACATACTAAGCAAGCCATGACCATTGAAAGCGCGATAAACTTTTTCATGATACAAATTTCTCCTTTGCTACATAGATTTTGATTAAGGCAGAGAACAGGTACGGTGTAAGAATCCCCGCTGATAATTTTTCCCCAAAATTTTCACACAATGCGCGAACTCTCCGCCGTTTTCCGTCCTCATTGCCGTAATGCACTACAGTATTGATGGAAGGAACATGCTCAATGGCTCAATAAATGTTATGAGCAGTAAGCACAGAATGAACGCTATCAGGAATGGGGTACATGCTTTCGCCAATTTCAGCATCGGAATCTTCGTCATTCCAGAGGCGACAAAGAGGTTAATGCCCATCGGAGGCGTTACCAATTCCTACAGCAAGGTTCGCCGTCATCACTATGCCGAAGTGAACGGGGTTAATCCCGACTGCTTTCATGATTGGGAGGAATATCGGGGTGAGTATCATGATGTTGGGAATATTGTCAAGTATCATTCCGCAGACGAGCATTATCACGTTCATGAGGAGGAGAATGACGATCTTGTTGTTCGTGATTGAGAGTACGGCCTTCGAGATTGTCTGAGGATAGCGTAACAGCGTCATTGCTCTTGCGAACGCCGTAGCCGCAGCGATTACGAAGAGAATGTTGACGTAAGTCCTCGCTCCTTCAACAAAGACATGGCCGATCTCCGAGAATTTTATCGTCCTGTATATGAATATGCAGACGAAAAGCCCATAGATAACCGAGATTACAGCCGCTTCAGTCGGTGAGCATACCCCCGAATACACGCAGCCCAGAATTATCACTGGTGTCAGCAAAGCCCAGAACGATTCCTTGAAGAGAGGCCAGAAACCCTTTGAGCGGATCTTCCTGTAGTTTGCTTCGAGTTTCTCCTTGTCCTCGCCGTGAACCTTGCAGTAGAACCACGCATACACCATCAGTGCAACTCCGATTAAAACGCCCGGAATGATGCCCGCGATGAATAGTGCTGACGGTGAGGCATTGGCGGCGGCAGCGTAGACGATGTATGAGATTGACGGCGGGATTATGACTCCGAGTCCTCCGGCGACGGTAACGATTGCGGTCGCAAAAACCTTGTCATATCCCAAGTCAACCAAGAACGGAATCGTCATTGCCCCGACAGCCGAGACAGTTGCGGGCGATGACCCCGATATTGCGGCGTAGAACATGCAGGTTACGACGACGGCGCAAGGGAAACCGGCTCTCTTGTTACCAATGAAGTACGCGAAGAAGTCAAAGAGCCTCTGTGAGAGTCCGCCCTCAGCCATAATCATGCCCGACACCATGAAAAGCGGAACGGCAAGAAGCGTAAAGCTGTTCATTCCCGAGAACATGGCCCGCGCAACGTCAGCAGGAGCAAACCTCAATGTCCCAATCAGATTGGGAAGCATCGACATTAGCCCGAATACTCCGCCGACAGGGAGAGCGATAACTAGAAGAACGGCGAGAATTGCGAAGAACACTCCGATACCCATAATTATTTCTCCTCCCCTTTGAATGTCAGATAGATTGACTGAATGCTCCTGAAGATTGCGAGGAAGAAGCAGAATGTCATGAAGTAGTAGAAATATGCGACAGGGATTTGAAGCGCGGGGCTTTTCTGGTTGATTTTCGCGGCTATTCCCGCAACGTCAACTCCGCCCTTAACGCACCAAAACAGGAACGCTATCATGATGACATCGCATACGACCATCAAGAACTTCTGCAAGAACTTCGGCAGGAGCGTAACGAATGTGTCAACCCTTATCGCCGACTTGTAGCGTATCGAGCAGGGCAGACATACGAACGCGCTTAACGCCAGACAGTAACAGCAGATCTCATCTGACCAGAATATCGGGGCTTTGAAGAAGTAGCGCATCACGACATTTGCGAACGAAAGCACCGTCATGATTATGAGCAATCCGGCCAGAAAGACGAACTCGAAGTTTTTGTCCAGCTTTCTTAGAAACGACATTTTGAATATTCCCTCCCTCATTTGAAGTTACGCTGTGATTTGGAATTGTTGAGATTATAGGCAAGAATTAACGCAAAGTAAATCTATTAGATAATTGAATAACTCAAAGAAAAAGTTTATAATCTCACCATGAACTTCAGAATAATCGAATACATAGACGCAATAGGAAGACAGGGAACAATGTCAGGAGCTGCCCGTGAACTCTTCATAACGTCGGCAGCACTCAACCAGCAGTTACTGAAACTTGAGCGCGAATTAGGTGTACAGCTTTTCGTGAGGGCGAAACACAGGCTCATTCCGACGGAGGCGGGGGAGATATGCCTCAAGGGTATACGCTCAATGCTTGATATATGGGAGGAAACTCAGGCGGAGTTGCAGGACGTTGCGGGGAACGTAAAGGGAATGTTCAAGATGGGGCTTCCGTACGATCATGGGAGCGAGGTTTTTGCGAGGATATGGCCGGAGTTCCACAGAAAATTTCCGGGAATAAACATTCAGTGCTACCAGCTTCTTGTTCCAGAACTTCTTGAGATGACAAGAGCGGGTGAGATTGATGCAGCGTTCCTTCTTGGCGGTAATCCTTCTTCGTGGAAGGGGATTCACTATATTCCGCTGAGTTCGGAAAATTTGCTGCTCGGGATTCCGGCGGAACACCCATATCTTGAAGGCAGAAAAATATCCCCTGTTCCTCTTCCTGCTCCTGACTTGAAGAGATTTTCAGGGGACAATTTCGCGCTTGCTCTGAAGAAATCAACAATGAGAACTGAACTTATAGACTCCATATTTCAGGCGGCAGGGTTCACCCCGAATGTCATGGTTGAGTCCAGCTTCAATTCATTCCTCGAACAACTCACTGCTGAAGGTGTCTGCAACACTATCATTCCACAAAGCCAAGTTAGCAATCATGAAGATGTCGCGTGGTTCTACCTTCCCGGATCTCCGAGATTTCATTTCGGGCTAGGATACGCTAAGGACTACAAGCTGAGTTCAGCGATGAGGCACTTCATAACACTAGCAGAAATTGACGCTAAGAAGCACCTCGACTTTCCGCCCCCTAAATTATCGGAGTAACGAGATTCCCTTCGCCGTCGAACGCCAATTCTTCAGGCTTACTTTCAGCGGTCAAGCCCTCCCACTTTCCGGCCATGACATCATCATAATATTCCTCGCTCATCATGATATGGCCGATATGAAGGCTGTTAGGGATTCGGATTACACGGACGCAGTTTTTGTCGATGTCGGTACACGTACGAATGCACATCTGAACGGCCTCTTTGTCGGTTGCAACAACGCAGGGAATCCTCGCGCTTGCAAGGACTGTTGACGTTATGCAGTTGGGGTACATCTTTTCGGGGTCAATGGCATCATAGAAACGCTTTGTGATTACGCTTGCGAGTCCGACTCCGAGCGCGTTCCCATGACTTTCCTCGCTAAGTCTCAGGAAGCAAGTCCGCTGAACCTTAACGCCTCCCGTTGCGTACTCGGTCGAGAAAGTTCCTGTGATGTTAGGGTCAACGCCCGTACCGCTGTAATTCTTGCCCGTCTCGTCAACAATGAGAACATCGCACTCTTCAGCGAGAATCTTCGGCATCTGTGAGAACGCGAACTTCAGAAGTTCCGGCTCACGTTTCATGATGTCGGGCGCGCCAATCGCTTCAAGCCTGCAAGTCTCATCATAAGCATTCTCGATGCAGGGGATTGCGAAAAGGACGGGTGCTTTTTCGAGGATTACGCGGGCGATTGATGGGATATTTTCGGCAATATGGCCCATTCCCGCGCCGTGAACCTGCTCCGCTCCTTTCTGCTTTCCGAGACCGACGGCCATCATCTTGCATGGCCCGGACTCATAAGGTCCTCTGAAAGCGTTATGAGGTTTGAGTCGACATGACACGATTATTCCGTCCGACTCGTATGCGTTTCGGTCAATGTAGACGTTCTGCCCTGTGTCGGAAACTCCGAGATGAACGGTCTCCATGCTTGAGCGAATCTCACAGCCCATCGTTGCGGGGGTGATGCCGTAACCTTCGAGGACTTCGAGCTGACCTTCAGCGGTTGCGCCTCCGTGAGATCCCATTGCCGGGACAATGAAGGGTGTTGCGCCTCTGGACTTCACGAAATCAGCGACTGCGCGGGTGATTACTGCAACGTTTGCGACTCCTCGGCTACCTGCGGTGATTGCGATTGACATTCCGGGCTTGACCTTTGAGGCGAAGGGTTCACGGGATAACTCGGTGAAAATTTTTGCGGGGATTTCTTCGGGTGATATTACTTCGCGGGGGAAAGTCTGTTTTGCGCGGAACATTCTGGGGATTGGAACGCCTGAGAGAAGTTTTGAGACTGTTCCGCCGTTTACTATGTTCATGGTTATTCCTCCTTAAAAAAATTCCCCCTGCCATTACGACAAGGGGAAATAAATTCCAGTCTTACCGCACCAAGCAGGGCTTCTTGTTGTCGAACTTCCAGCCCGGAATCAAGTACTGCATTCCGATAGCGTCATCTCTTGCGCCAAGTGCGTGTTCAAAGTACAGAGCGTTTGCCTTCTTCACCTGCTCAAGGTCGACATCAACACCGAGTCCCGGCTTCTTCGGAAGGTCAATGCAGCCTCCAACAATCTGCATAGGCTCAACGGTGAGTCTCTCGCGTCCTTCCTGCCAAATCCAGTGAGTGTCGATTCCGTTCATTCGTCCCGGAATTGCCGCCGCGCACTGTACTACCATTGCAAGCGAAATGTCGAAGTGGTTGTTGCTGTGGCAGCCCCACATCAGGCCGAAATCGTTGCAGAGCTGTCCTACCCTGACGCTTCCGTTCATCGTCCAGAAATGAGGGTCAGCAAGAGGAATGTCAACCGCCTGAAGTATAAGCGCATGGAACATCTGTCGCCAGTCGGTGTTAATCATGTTCGTTGCTGTCGGCATCATTGCTGCTTTCCTGAACTCGGCCATGACTTCACGACCGCTGAATCCTCCCTCAGCACCTACAGGGTCTTCACAGTAAGCGAGGCATTCCTTCAACTGCGGGGCAATCTCCAGTGCTTCCTTGAGGCTCCAGCACCCATTAGGGTCAAGGTCAACGCGGGCATTAGGGAACGCCTTTTTGATGGCCTGTACTGCCTTGAGTTCTTCTTTCGGGGGCAATACTCCTCCTTTGAGCTTGAAGTCCTCGAAACCGTACTTCTCGTGCGTGGCTTTTGCGAGTGCTACGATTTTCTCAGGTGTCAATGCTTCCTCGTGGCGAAGTCTGTACCAGTCGCAGGGCGAATCGGGTTCTTCCTCGTAAGGAAGGTCTGTCTTCTTCCTGTCGCCAACGTAGAAAAGGTAGCTGAGGAATCTCACGCGCTCCCTCTGTATTCCGTCGCCCATCAATGCCGCCGCAGGAACATCGAGGAATTTCCCCATGAGGTCGAGCAGTGGTGCTTCAACCGCCGTTACTACGTGTACGCCCGTCCTCAGGTCGAACGTCTGAAGCCCGCGAACGTCGTCCTTGATATTCTCGTCGAGCCATTTGCGTACGTTGTTGAGTGTAGCCTTGTAGTCAGCAAGCCTCGTCCCTACAACAAGGTGCTTGATGTCCTCAAGTGCCTTCGTGATCTTCTGACCGCCGGGAACTTCACCGCAGCCGAGATTTCCGTTTGAGTCCTCAAGGATTACGATGTTCCTCGTGAAGAATGGCCCATGCGCTCCCGAAAGGTTAAGCTCCATGCAGTCATGGCCGGCCACTGGGTAAACATCCATTTTCTTAATCGTTGGTATCATTTTCCGTATATCCTCCTTAGTGATGACCCCTCCGGCATTTCACGCCCCCTGCGAAGGGAGAGAGGGCCGCGAAGTGGCGAGGGGGTACGATATTTGATTTAGTCTTTTACTCCCATTTTCTCCAACGCTCCGCCCTTCATGTTGTCGTAGATTGAGTAGCCCAAGAACAGAACGATTAATGCCCAAATTACAAGCGCGATCGGCCTCTGGAAGAACACCATCAAGTCATAGTTGCTTCCCTTTACGGCCTCGATGAAGTATTTTTCCAAGTCCTTGCCGAGTATGAACCCGATCAGGAACGGTGCTGTCGGAAGTCCTATCTTGTTCATGATGAAGCCTACGACCCCGAAGAACAGCAAGCACCATACATCAAACATTACGCCCGAACGAGTCGCGTATGCCCCGACGATGCACATCAGCAGTATCACAGGGTACATTCTCGCGCTTCTTACTTTGACGACCTTCGAGATGAGCTTTATCGGGAAGAACATAACGACGAACATCAATATGTTGCAGATTACGAGTGCAAGAAGTATCTGGTTCCAAATATCTTCATGCTGACCGATGAAGAGCGGCCCTACCTGTATTCCCTGAAGCAAGAACGCTCCGATCAACACCGCTGTCGTTGCGTCGCCCGGAATACCCAGCGAGAGAAGCGGCACTAATGCTCCGCCTGTTAGTCCGTTGTTCGACGACTCGGAGGCTATGAGTCCTTCGGGCGCACCCTTGCCCATGAGGTCGGGGTTTTTCGAGAAGCTCTTTGCCTGACTGTAAGCGATGAGTGATGCCGCGCTTCCGCCAACGCCGGGAAGTATTCCCATGAACGTACCGAGCAATGATGAGCGTATTACGTTCACCCACTGACCTTTGAAGTCGGAGAACGAGAATTTTTGCGCTCCCTCAATCGTAACGCCTTCCTCTAGGTTGTTATTTTGCATTCCTTTTTCTGCCTCTTGGAACATCTGCGCGATTGCGAAAAGTCCAATCAGCAATGGTAAAAGCTGGAAGCCGCTCCGTAACTCGTTCTTGAGGAAATCGGGAACCATTCGCATTTTGTTGTTCATTGAAAGTTCTCCGCAGAGGCTGAGAAGTACGCCCAAGAACCCCGCGAAAACTCCCTTTGTCATTGAGCCTTTTGACAGAGCCGCGATGACTGTCATTGCGAAAAGGATAATCAGGAATTTCTCGATTGCTGAGAATTTAATCGCCATTTTCGCAAGGGGAGGAGTGAGGAACGCGAGGACGATTAACGAGATCATGCCTCCGAAGAACGACGCTGTGATTCCGATTTTCAGTGCGCGCTCGGATTCGCCGCGTCGTGCCATTGGGTAACCGTCAAATCCTGTGCATACGCTTGACGGTGTTCCGGGTACGTTGATGAGGATTGCGGGGATTAATCCGCCTGAGATTCCTCCGACATAGAGGCCGAGAAGCAAATACAGTGCCGGAACGAGCGAGAATGCGTACGTCATTGGAAGGAAGACAGCGACTGCCATTGTTGCTGTCATTCCCGGAATTGCGCCGAAGATTATTCCTACTGCCGTGCCGAGAAGCGCGAGACCTATATTCAGTAACATGGTAATTTCACCCCTTTATGGAAGCGTTATGTTGAAGATCTGGAAGAACAAGTACCAGACCCCCCACGAGCCTGCAAATGCGATTACCGCCGAGATTAGTACGCTCTTAAACTCGAAGGGCTTACCCGGTTTCATCTCGAAAAGGACGTTAAACAGGAAGATGAACACCACGCTCGCCCACGCGAAATGAAGAATCGGCAGGCACACTATGTAGAGCACGAACAGAATCACCGAACCCCAGAGCTTCACTTTGTCATAGCCGGGCTTGAAGAAGTGGTAGCCCTTGAAGTTGATGAACGGAGTACCTTCTTTCCTGCACTTCATCGCGCGCTGAATGAGGATTATAGCGAGCAGTATCGCGCAGATTGTCCCGATTGCATACGGGAAGAACAAGTGCATGTTACGGATTTTGAGCCATTCCCTGAGCATCTTTTGCAATTTAATACACCTCCTAGAATTTTGAGACGAGAAGTTTCAGGCCTCCCCTTTTAGAGAGGAAGGCCCGTGAATTTTCTGTGAGTTACTCTAAATCTTCGATGTTGGGAGCTTCGGAAAGGACGTGCTTGATAGCGTCACGTTTGCCGTAGATGAACTCTTTTGCTTCTTTGCTCTGAAGCGTGTTTCCTGCGTAGGTCATCTTTGCCATGTCTTCCTGGAACTGAGGATCAGCCTGCATCTGTGCTACAGCCGCGTCAAGTTCGGCAACGACTTCATCAGATGTGCCTTTCGGAAGGTAGATGAGGAAATCCTTTGAGAAGTACAGAGGCTTGCCTTCCATTGTGATTCCCATGTCGCCGTAAACAGGAACATCGTCGCGTCCGGGAATCCTGTCCATGATACCGACATACTTGAGTGCGAGCTGTTCGTCAACGCCGTCAGCCGTGTACTGGAGGAATGAGCTGTAATCTCCGAAGATTACGTCTGCGTTGTTGTCCCAGAGCTGCTGGAGCTTGGTGTCAGTTGAGCCGCCGAGAACGAATCTCATCTGGTTTGCAACTTCCTCGCCGTATGTGTTCTTGAGCCACACATAGTAGATGACGAAGCCGAGATTGCTGACGCTTCCGAGTTCGACTGAGAGCCTTACGGTGCGTGAAGGGTCAGCCTTGAGCCATTCGGCCATTTCCTTCATGTCCTTGTAGGGGGCGTTCCTCTTTGCCGCGAAGCATGAGCCGGGATTCTGACCGACGCGCGGGCCTATGACCATGTTCTCGAGGTCGTACTCCTCGCCGTAGCTTCCGAAGAGGACACCGAGATATGTCATATCGTGGAAGATCATGAATGTCATTCCGTCGGGAGCTGCTGTGCGGATTGTAGCGAAAGCCTCATTTGCGCCGATTGGGTCAACCTTCGAGCTGCATTTGAGGTACTTCTGGAGGTAACGGTTGACGATGTCCGCGACCATGTAGCTGTCGCCTGAGACCGCCGTCGAACCAATTACGATGCGGACGCGCTGACCCTCGTAGACCGATGCCATAGCCATAGGGCTGAAGCAAAGTACGAAGACAAGAACTGATGCGATGAACTTCTTGCTTAACAAACTGTATCTCTCCTTACTATTTTGTGATTGTGTAAAAACTTTGGGTGATTGAATTTTAACATAGTCCATAAAAAAACAGCCTCCGTATTATTTACGAAAGCTGTCGTTATGTCTTTGTCATGTTGAGCCTCTAGCCGTCCCCGAAAAGTCCCAGAATGTCAGAAAGGTCGACCGCGTCATTCTGTTCCTCAACGCGGGATTTTATGGCTGAAGTCTCATCCTCGAGTTTCTTTCTTGCCTGAAGGATACTTATTGCCTGTTCAAGCTGTTTGATTGCCGCGTCCTTGTAACCCAGATCGTAGAGCAGCATGGCCGCGTTCGTAATGTAGCCTCCGAGAAAAGCCTCGAACTTTCTAGCGTCTGCAACAGGTGAGTCGCCGTCCTCAAATTTGTCAGTATATTTCTTCGCGAACTTCTCAGCTTCCCACGAGAGCAAATCTTTGCTGATGGCCGAAAGCTCGTCAAGCATCTTGTCGAACTCTGTCTTTGTCGAAACTTTGTCGACGTATCGTTCGCCCGACGTGAAATCATAATTCAGCTGTGAACCGCTGTAATCCTTCTGTGATTTCGGTGCGGGGTCTGGCTCTGGTTCGGGTTCAGGTTCGGACTCGGTTTCAGTTTCCTGCGAATCGTCATCGTCCATCAATGCGTTCTCGTCAAAGTCGGCCTCGTTGTCTTTTTCGGGAATGATGTCATCTTCGGGCGATGTTTCAGGTTCAAGCTCGGCTGTATCCTCAGCGGAAGGTTCAGTTTCGGGGACTGATTCCGTTTCCGGCTCTGTAACTTCCTCCGTAACGGCCTCAGCTTCGGGAAGTGAAGCGTCCTCTTGCTCTGTGATTTCTTCTGCTGACGTTTCAGTTTCGGGCAATGAGGTTTCTTCCTGCTCCGTGATTTCTTCAGCTATTGTTTCGGGTTCTTCTTCCGGCTGAGTTTCTTCCGCAGTCTCCTCAACAGCTCCTTCAACCCCTGCTTCCGGCTCAGGTGATTCTTCTTCCTGAACCTCCAAAACATCAAGGTTGCCCCCGTTATCTTCAGGAGCAGGAACAGTCTCATCAGTACCCGCAAATTCTTCATTATCATTTTCTGTTTCAGGCTCTGCGATTTCTTCTGACGATGCTTCAGCTTCGGACGATAATTCTTCTTCAGGCTCCGCGATTTCTTCCGCTGAGATTTCGGGTTCGGGCGGTAATTCTTCTTCCGGCTCTATAGCTTCCTCAAGCTCTGGTTCAGGCTCGGCCATGATTTCCGGCTCTGGTTCAGTTTCAGGCTCAGGCTTTACTTCTTCTTCAAGCTCGGCAATCTCTTCTGATGTCGGCTCAGGTTCAGGGAGTGCTTCCTCTTGCAGTTCGGGTTCGAGAGTCTCAACTATCGTCGCTGGTTCAGGTTCAGCCTCAAGCTCCGTGATTTCAGCGTCAATAATATCTACTTCCGGCTCTGGCTCGAACTCCGGGACTTCCTCCTCGATGAGCGGCGTAACTTCAACCGTTATGACATCAAGCTCAGGGATCGTCTCTGCTTCTGTAGCAAGCTCCTCACGTTCGGCCTCTTCCGTCCTAATATCCATGAGCCTGTGGAGTTCCTCAATCTTTGTAGGCTCAAATTCCTCCTCAGGCTCTGGCTGTTCCTCAACAAGCGGAGACAGCAATACATAACCCTGCTCAGGCTCCGGCTCTAATTTCTTCTTGAGCAGTGCTGCGCGAAGGAACGGCATCTTTTAGTCTTCCCCCAGCGCGAGCGTCATCAGCTTGTCAACGCGCTTCACGAAACCAGCCGGATCATCAGGCATTTCACCCTCAAGAATCACTGACTGCTCATAAAGCACCCTCAGAATATCTCCGGCCATGTCCTTGTCGGTCTCAGCGATCGCGGCCAGCTTCTTGACAGCAGGGTGAGTTGCGCTGATTTCGAGGACTCTCTTCTGCGGCGGAACAATCCTCCCGGCCGAACGCATCAGCCTCTCCATCTGAAGCGACAATCCTCCCGCGCCGTCCCTGAGACATGCAGGCGAACTCGTCAATGTCAGCGATGGTTTCAGGCTTTCCAGCTTGTCCGAAAGAATCTCAAGCGCAAGTTTCTTCAGAGGCTCAAATTCTGCATCAAGCTCCTTGAGTTTCTCGTCATTAGCTTTCTTCTCGTCATCGGAATAAGGCGTAACGTCGTCCCTTGCAATGTTGAGCCAGTCTTTAGAGCCTTCGGGAAGAATGAAGTCGGCCTGCGAGAGAATGAACTCGTCGATGGGGTCTGTCATCAAAAGCACTTCATACCCTTTCGACGTGAACGGCTCAAGTTTCGGCGATGCTTTGAGGGCTGTGATGTTGTCATTTCCGGCGAGGCAGTAGATACCCTTCTGTTCGGGCTTCATTCGGGACTCGTATTCTTCGAGCGTTGTCCATTCGTCATTGAGAGTAGTTCTGAATATTGCGAGGCTGAGTATGGTCTTAGCATTTTCGGGGTCTTGGGCGATTCCTTCCTTGAAAGTCCGCCCGAAAGCTGTCCAGAATTTCGCGTAATTCTCACGGTCATTCTCGAGCATCTTTTTGAGTTCGCCGAAAACTTTTCGCTGTGTGCTTCTCCTGATTATCCGGATTATAGGCTCGTCCTGCAAAATCTCGCGCGAAATATTAAGCGGCAAGTCCTCACTGTCTATTACTCCCCTCACGAATTTCATGTACTGCGGGATTAAGTCCTTACAGTCGTTCATTATGAAGACGCGGTTGATGTAGAGTGAGATTCCGCCCGAGTCAGGATTCATGAAGAAGTCGAACGGTGCTTCCGACGGTATGAACAGCAAGCCCTTGAAGTTCGTTGAGCCTTCCGCGTTAATCTTTATGCGTGTCAAAGGGTCGCGGTAATCGTGAGTGAGGTGCTTGTAGAACTCGTTGTATTCTTCGTCTTTTACTTCACTTTCGGGCCTCTGCCAGATTGCTTTCTGGGAGTTGATGATTTTGTCCTTGAAGAAAATCGGCCATGATATGAAGTCCGAGTATTTCCCGATTATTTCCCTTACCGTCCACTCGTCGAGATAATTCTTCGCGCCCTCGTCCGAATTTTCGCGCATGAAAAGTTTTACAGTCGTTCCGCATTCACTGCGTTGATCCGTGTCCTCAATCGTGAATGAGCCATCCCCGTCAGACGTGAATTTGAAAGTCTCAGAGCCTCCGAGCTTCCTCGTGATGACCTCAACTTTCCCCGCAACCATGAAGACCGAGTAGAAGCCCACGCCGAACTGTCCGATTAGTTCCTGCTGAGTGTTGGAGTCTTTCGCGGCCTTGAGGAAGTCCTTTGTTCCTGACTTTGCGATTGTTCCGAGATACTGAATAATCTCATCGCGGGACATTCCGATTCCGTTGTCGCTGACTGAGAGAGTTTTCGCGTCAGTGTCAATCTCTATCTTTATTTCGGGATTTTTGTTCTCTGCAAGCTCCGAGTCCTTGAGGCATTCGATGCGCCTTTTGTCGAGAGCGTCAGAAGCGTTTGAAATAAGCTCACGTAAAAATATATCTTTATTCGAGTACACCGAACTAATCATCATCTGGAGAAGTTCGGCGGCCTCTGACTGGAAATAAAATTTTTCTTCGCTCATAATCTTTACCACAAAGCCGGAGGCAGAATCATACCCCCGGCTCGTTCAAATTCTCATTGCCGCGATAACTAGCCGGCTGCTTCTTCGGTCTTCATCTTCACGACCTGATGTCCCTTGTAGTAACCGCATGAAGGGCAGGCGTGATGCGCTAATGTAACTTCCCCGCACTTTGGGCAGCTCATCGTTACCGGCGCGCGGAGTGAACCGAGCCAGTTAGCTTTCCGCTGTGATGTGCGGGCGTGAGATACTTTTCTCTTTGGTGTTGCCATGATTCTAAATCCCCCTGTGTAAATTATTCGCTCTTGAAATTACGCAGTGCCTCAAGCCTCGGGTCTATATTCTCATTCCCGCAGGAACATTGGCTTTCATTGAGATTAGTTCCGCAATTTGGGCATAATCCCTTGCAGTCCTCCCTGCACAAAACTTTCGTCGGAATGAGCGTGTAAATACTCTCCTGAATCTGGGGCATGATGTCGATAACTCGTCCGAAAAATTCAACCTCAACGGGCATATAGTCATCGAACTGTTCCAGCTCTTCAGCACCGTGCGAATAATAAAGATACCCCAATTCTCCCGATATTTCAAGACTTACAGGCGTGAGACAACGCGCACATTCTGATTCAGCCTCAGCATAAATGTTGATATTCACCAGCAAGAGCGCATCTTCAATCCAACGCGACGAAGCCTCAGCGTGAAATCCATTCGGGAAAACGAACTCCTGCCCGTCAAAATCGAGGATGCCTTCGGGGAAATCCCATTGTGCGGAAATCTCGGCCTCCGTGTCATTCTTGGGCGGGAGGGTCAATATTGCTTTCTGTGACTCGTGAAATATGCTATGCAAATGCGATTCTCTTTGTCTCGCGGGCAATCATAAGCTCCTCGTTCGTTGGGACGACCATGACTCTGACTTTCGAGTCGTCCGCACTTACTGTGGCTTCTTTTCCGCGAATGTTGTTCTTCGCAGGGTCAATCTTAACGCCCATGAACTCAAGCTTCTTGCAGACTGCCTCGCGTGTTGATGCACTGTTCTCGCCGATCCCAGCCGTGAACACGATTACATCAAGCCCGCCCATTGCTACGGTGTAAGCTCCGATGTACTTGCTGATTCCGTATTCTAGCATGTCGATTGCGAGCCTTGCACGGTCGTTGCCGTTCTTTGCGGCTTCCTCAACGTCCCTCAAGTCGCTGCTTACGCCGGAAATTCCGAGAAGTCCGCTCTTTTTGTTCATAAAGTTGTTCATCTCGTCGGCTGAATACTTCGTGATGTTCTGTACGAACGGGACACAGGCCGGATCCATGTCGCCGGTACGAGTTCCCATGAGGACACCAGCAAGCGGCGTGAGGCCCATTGACGTGTCGATGCACTTTCCGTTCTTTACGGCAGAGATGGAGCTTCCGTTTCCGAGATGGCACGTTATCATTTTGAGACTCTCTAACGGCTTGCCGAGAATTTCAGCGGTTCTGAGGGCGACGAAGTGATGGCTCGTTCCGTGTGCGCCGTAGCGTCTCACTCTGTGCTTCTCGTAGAACTCCCAAGGAAGTCCGTACATGTATGCGTAATCGGGCATCGTCTGGTGGAACGCTGTATCGAATACAACGACGTTCGGGAGCTTCGGGAGTGCGTGCTGGATTGCCTCGATTCCCATGATGTGCCCGGGATTGTGGAGCGGCGCGAGAGGTATGCAGATGCGTAATCCTTCCATGACCTTGTCGTCAACAAGAACTGACTCTTTGTAGAGGTCTCCGCCCGAGACTATGCGGTGTCCTGCGGCTGCGATTTCGTCAAGAGACTTCAGAACGCCATGATTCGCGTCAAGCAAAGCCTCAAGAACGAGCTTCATCGCAACTTTGTGATCCTTAATGGGGGTTTCTACCTTGAAGGGGTCTGCGCCTGTCTTTCTGTGCGTGAGGTTGGAGCCTTCAATACCTATTCTGTCTACGAGACCTTTTGCTGAGACGGACTCGTCTTCCATGTCGAAAAGCTGATACTTGAGGGATGAACTTCCGCAGTTGATTACAAGAATTTTCATGACGTTATGATATACCTGCCTTCTTCTGAATATAAAACAGCGGAGACGTAGAGATTCGAACTCTAGGAACGGCAAGCCGCTCAGTTGATTTCGAGTCAACCGCCTTCGACCACTCGGCCACGTCTCCACACATGATTAGTGATGTGAATATGGAACTGATTGACGAGTTATTATAACCACTAAAACGCCGGATTGTCAATTTTTCCGTTCTACTTGAAATTAGCTACAGCCGCGGAAAGATTGTCAGCGAGTTTATTCATGGTCTCCGTATCGTCAGCAACTTTCTTCACATTGTCCGCGATATTCTCAATCGAAGCCGCAACTTCTTCATTGGTCGCCGAAGTTTCCTCCGAAGTTTCCGCAAGACTGTTGACCGCCTCAAAAATCGTATTCTTTATGCTGTCTAGCCTCGATGTTATCTCAGAGACCGATGCAATTTCCTCAAGTGAAGCCTTAATCTCGTCCTCAAGTTCCCTGAATTTTTCCTGAGCTGAGATAAGCTGTTCCCTTTCGCCGTCGATGGTGTTCTTCATATCCTCCGCCGAAGCGACGCACTCACCCGAAAGAGCCTCGACTTCTGCCACAATATCACGGATCTGTTCCGCCGACTCGTCAGAGCGTTCAGCAAGTTTCTTGATTTCACCCGCAACAACTCCGAATCCCTTTCCTGCCTCGCCCGCTTTTGCCGCCTCAATACTCGCGTTGAGGGAGAGCAAGTTAGTCTGCGATGCTATGTCAGAGATTATGTCGACAGCCTCGCTTATCTTTGTGATTGAAGCATTTGTCTTGCGGATTTTTGCGGTTATCGTGTCGATTGCGTCGGAGGCTTTAACGGAAGATTTAGCGGCGTCGTCTATGCTTTCACGAGCTGAGGCGTTTGCTTCGTTCATTGAGCTTGAACTTTTGCTGAGGTTCTCGACATTCTGGACGGCCTGATTTGTAACATTTCCCATTTCCTCAACATTCTCGCTGATTCCGTGAACACTTACCGCGATTGACACGGCAGATTTTGCGAGGGACTTCATGGCTTCCGAGATTTGAGACGCTGATTCTGATGAATCTCCGGCCATTTCAGAGGTTGATTTCACTGTGTCAGTGAGAGAGAAAGCCGCGTCCTGAATCTTCCTTACGGTTTCGTTGAGGACTTCGCTGATTTTCTCGGCGGCAATGATGAGCTGTGATGTCTCGTATATGTTGCTCTCCGACTGTATATCAACGCTTAGATTCACGTTGAGGAGGGTCTCTATTCTCTCAGCAACTTCTCTCAGAGGGTCAGCAACTTTCTTTGCGATGATCATAGTAACAACCGCGAAGAACAGTATCAACCCCGTGCTTATTGAAGCTATTGCAATGAAGATGCTTCGTTCTGCCGCCTGAATCTGTGTCGCGGGCTTTCCGGAAAATGCCATGCCGTAAATTTTCGTGGCATACTGTATCGGCATGTAGTAGACGTGGTAATCTATGCCGTTGATTTTTACGCTGTCGGAGTAGTAATCCTTCCCTGAGCTCACGGCTCTCCAGACTGCATCAGATGCGGGAGTTCCTTCGATTCTCTTGCCGTTATTGTCCTTTATCGTTGTCATGAAACGTATGTTTTCCTTGAAGAGGGTGAGGTCTACGCCTGTTGAGTGCATGGAGTCGATGTAGTTCGTGTCATAGCGTATGAAGCCGTCGACGAGGTCATTGTCATTCAATATGTCGTACTCGTAATATTCCTTGAGGGCTTTTGCGGCTACGATGAGTTCTTCTTTGGTGCTCTGCTTGAGGTTGCGTATCATGATGTTGCTACGGAGATAATAATGACAGCGAGGATCAGCGGGATAAACGCAATCATTATGAGCATTGTTTTGAGGCTTATTTTCTTCATACTTTCACACTGCTAAGTAAAAAGTGTAATTTTGTGTTCTTTCCACTTTTTCGATTATTCCTCGTTCAACCTGTCCCTTTTCGCATATGCTATTAAGGCTTGTCCAACAGTCCAGAGGCTTAAATTCCCGACCAAGCCATCCGGTCAGCTACGCTAATGCCGGCGGTACGAAATTTCTTACAGCTTCTCAAATTCAATGAGGCGTTATAATTTCGGTCTCTCACTAATCCGCATTCTGTAACTCATACACACAGCCTGCCAGCTTCAAATCTCGCTTTATATGCCCGCATCGGGA
>CALGGR010000052.1 GCA_937915755.1 uncultured Fretibacterium sp.
AGGACGTAAGACGGAGACAGAAATGTTGCAACGCTGACCTCGTTGAATTAGGAAGTTGCCACTTCTATAAGTGGCGGTAGTTCACTCCTTAGCAGACAATAACCCCCCTCGCAACTCAAAGGGGGATTCTGTTTCCGTTACAGACTGATGAGAAGAAGAGCGAGCATTACCCCACCCACAGAATGAATCAACCAGAAGCGTATTGTTACGGCGGTCTCGTCAAGCCCTTTTTTCTGGAAGTGATGATGAAGCGGAGCCATGAGGAAGATTTTTCGGTTGAGCTTTCGGATTGTGAAAATCTGGATTGCCGAACTCAGCATCTCGATGATGAATATGAAGCCCGCCGGAATTATAGCGAGTGTCCGGCCATTCATGACGCATAGAGCCGCCAACGCTCCGCCCAAGAAGTGAGAGCCTGTGTCGCCCATGAATGTCTTTGCCGGCCTTGTGTTGAAGAACATGAATCCCCCAGTCATAGCGAAAAGCTCAGTCATTGCGCGCGCGTTGAGACCGTCGACAGGGATCATTATGAGCATAACCGCAAGTGATATGAGGAAGCTGCCCCCCGCAAGTCCGTCAAGACCGTCCGTAATGTTCACAGCGTTAATCGTCCCGGCTGTCATCAAGAACGCAACGGGTATACTCAGCCACCACATTCCCCCGAAGAGGCCCGGCCAAAGTCCCAGCTTCCCGCGAAAGAATACGGCCATGACCCAGACGGCACAGACCAGTAATTGAGCCTTCAGCTTGTCGAGACTCTTGAAACCCTCGCTCGTGTGAGTCCTGAACTTCAGCCAGTCATCAACGAACCCGATCAGCCCGCTCAATATCGGCAATGACCAGAATATCAGCCCATCAACCGAGAAGTCCATCAAGAGCGCTATTACCCCCAACAGCAAGAATATCACTCCGCCCATTGAGGGGGTCTTCGCCTTTATCTCAGTGTCAATGTTCACGCCGTAAGACTTCTGAATCTGCGTTAGGTGAATATGACGCTGGTACTTTATCCAGAAGTATTGAAGGATCACGCTGAGTGCGAAGAATATCAGTGCGGTCAAAAACATCATTCCTCAAATTCCTTCACGATATTTCCGAGACCGATGCTGTTCGAGCCTTTAATGAGAAGACCCTGCCACTCGGGTATCTTCCTCAGTGCCTCAAGAGCAGCCTTCCAGTCGTCAGCAAAAATGTAATTGCCCTTAACCGCCTCGCGCCAAGTTCCTCCGACGAGTATCACCGTTTCGATGCCCTCAAGAAGCGGCTCAATCTCAGCGTGATACATGGCCGAATTTTCACCGAGTTCGCGCATTTCTCCGAGTATTGCGACTTTGCCGGAGCATTTGACTTTCCCGAAAGTCTCAAGCGATGCTGTCATTGACGCAGGATTTGCGTTGTAAGCGTCATCAACGAGGAATCTCTTTCCGCCGTCGAGGATCATCACCCTTCCCCGCCCTCTGAGTGCCTGAAAGTCCCTGAGAGACTCGGCGCATTCCTGAAGGGATATGTTCAGCTCATGTGCTACGGCTGACGCAAGCGACAAGGGTACTGCGTTGTGCCTGCCCCAAATGTTCGCGGTGAAGCGGGCGATTTCCTGAGTCGGCCTGTGAGCGAGGACGAATGACATTGCGGGGAGAGTGTACTCCGATGTGTCATGACTGATGACGAAATCAGCGTCCTTGTTCTCGCCGACCCCCATTGAGCGGACATAGTACCTGAATGCTTCGCTGAGATATTCGTTGTCGTTGTTGAAGATTATCTTGCGGAGGTTCGCGGAGGTTGTGATCTCCTTCTTCTCTCGCAAAACTCCCTCAACGCTCCCGAATCCCTCAAGGTGAACAGGTGCAACGGCTGTGAGGATCGCTATTGATGGCGGGAAATATTCTGTAAGTTCCCTGATCTCGCCGGGTTTGTTCGCTCCAAATTCGAGGACGAGAATCTCGGTCTCAAGTGGCATCGCCATTATTGTGGCCGTACAGCCTATGAGAGTGTTGAAACTTCTTTCGGGCGCGTGGACTTTGAAGTGCGGCGATAATACTTTCTGGAGGGCAGCGCGTGTTGTGGTTTTGCCGACGCTTCCAGTGATCCCGATTATGTCAGTGAGGTTGTGAGCCTTGAGCTTCTTCGAGGCAATTCCGGCTAAATCTCGCTCGGGATCATCAAGCTCCACAACGGGGACTGTGAGACCCTCAGGCTTCTTTCCCTTCCTGACGATGATCAGACCCGCGCCGTTCGAGACTGCCTGCGGAATGTAATCATGTCCGTCAACTTTCTCGCCCTCAATTGCAATGAATGCCCCGCCTTCTTCAACGTCCCTGCTGTCAGTGGCAAGGTGATTCGGGAACTCAATGTCAGCAAATTCCTCCTCAACTTCGGGGAATAAATCCTTAAGTTTCATGTTCATTTTAGTGCGAGTCCCTCCATGATTTCACGGCTTCAGCGTCGTTGAAAGGTATCTTCTTGTCCTTGATGGTGATGAATCGTTCAGGGCCTTTTCCCGTGATTACGAGAATGTCGCCGGGCTTGAGGTCATCGAGGGCTGTTGCGACTGCTTGGGGTCTGTCAACGTTGACGCGGTAAGGTATGCTGACTCCCCCTGCGATCGCGTGGGCGATTTCGTAGGGGTCTTCCTCGCGGGCATTATCGGAGGTTATGAAAACTTCGTCGGCAAACTCTGAGGCTGCGCGCCCTAATTCCGGCCTGTTCTGCTGATACCTTCCGCCGCCGTGCCCGAACATCGAGATTACGCGCCTTTCGTCCCCTGAGAGTTTCCTGATTACTCCGAGTACGCTCCTCAACGCTGAGGGTGTGTGTGCAAAGTCAACAAAAACACACGCGCCGTTTGGAAGGTCAATCCTTTCAAGCCGTCCGGGAACTTGCGGAACGTTTGCGACTCCCTTAACGATTGCCTCATCATCAACGCGCACCCTCATTGCCGTAACAGCACAGAGAGTATTCATGATGTTGAATGAGCCGACTAGCGGTGTATGAAGCCTCAGAGTGTCGAAGCCCTCAGCCTCAATCACAAGCTCCGTACCGTCAATGCTGGTCTTAGACTCTACAACTCTTGATGATGCTCCATCATTCAGCCCGAAGCCGCGTACCTTGTCCCCAAATTCCTCAACGAGCCTCTTTCCGTAAGGGTCATCGAAATTCGCCGCGCCCCTGAAATCCGGCTTAGTGTAGTTCGTGAACAGTAATTTTTTGGCGGCAAAGTAATTCTCCATGTCCTTGTGGAAATCGAGATGCTCAGGGTACAAGTTCGTGAACACTGGAACGTCATACAACGCCCCTTTGATGCGTCCGAGATAGAGGCCGTGTGATGATGTCTCCATCACGCAGGCACCGCAGCCGTTCATGACCATGTGGGCGAGCTGACGCTGGACGATGCAGCTTTCGGGGGTGGTACGGTCAGCCTCTTTGTCGGTAACACCGTCGCTCTCGATTATAGTGCCGAGAAGCCCTGTTCTGATTCCGGCGGCCTGAAGTATTGAGCGGATTATGTAGGTTGTTGTGGTTTTTCCGTTCGTGCCTGTAACTCCGACCATCAACAATTTTTCTGACGGATTATCGTAGACCAGAGAAGCGATTTCGCCGAGATGATCCCTAACGCGGGGGACTATGATTTGCGGGAGGGCCGACTCGACTTCATGCTCACAGAGTAAAGCGCAAGCCCCGTTAGCTTCGGCCATGCTGACGAACTTGTGTCCATCCGAAATCTCGCCCGTTATGCACGCGAAGAGAGTTCCGGATTTCACGTCCCTGCTGTCTGAAATCACGTCTGAAATCTGCACATTAAAAGAGTCCTGAGACTTCACGCGGACATCAACATTCTCACATTTCGCCCGCAAAAAGTTCAGGACATCACCAAAATTGACGCTCAAGATTAAATTCCTTCTTTCAGGTTAAATTTATCAGCATTATATTATCATCATCATTTTCAGAAAATATCTCGAATCCAAGATTGATATACATTTTTGCGGCATAGTTGGCTTTCTGGACGGAGAGTGAGGCGCGTTTGTAGCCTGAACGCCTGAGGCTTTCAATCATCTCTTTCATCAGGGCAGTACCGATTCCCTGCTTCCTGTAATCCTTCTTGACTGATATTGCAAACGATGGCGCGTCATCGTAAACATGGCCGTAGTCATTCATGATTCTGACCCAAACAGCACCGACGATCTCACCGTCAACTTCAGCGACAAGGCATTTATCGCTTTCATTGCTTCCGAATTTCTCGGTGTAAACTCTCAGTTCGGGCTTCTCAATTACGGATCTGTCGGGAGGGATTTCGCCGTCTGGCACAAAAATTGCATCGTAGAGAAAATCATCAAGCACATGAAATTCGTCGGGGCGTATCTCACGTATCATGTTCTGCCATTTCATGCGTTTATTGCTCAGAAAAATCTCATGTACTGAATATACTTCTGGTTATCTTCCTCTGAGAAACGTTCTCCGAAAGTCTGGAATTTTTCGTCCTCGTAAAAACGTTTCAGCTTTTCTCTGTCCTCGCAGTCAAGATAGATTATTCCCCCGCCTATCTGACGCTGAATGTTCACGAGAATATCATTAGCGATGTTCATTAGTTCGCTGCCGCTGATACGCCCGCCTTCGTCAACGGCGTAATTCTTCCCGAACTGCGCTATAAGGAACGCTGAGGCCATGTACTCACCCGTAGCTCGGTCAAGTCTGGCGTATCTTTCGAGCTTTTTACGGGAAGTTTTGCTCAGGTTTGTACTCGGGATCAATACCGCCTTGTGTGTCAGTGCGAAATAGCCGAGTATATCACCGTCATCCGTGTCAACAACGATATACGTTATTGATAACTTCCGCCGTGCGAAATCAATCGCTCTGTTCCGTACAAAGTTCTCGATTGCCGGGTTAACTGGGCATGAAAACAGCGACAAATCTTCTCTGACTTTCTCCTCTCCATCATCTCTGAGTTCATCAAGGATGTTAATTGCTCGCGTATTCATTTTTCTTCTCCCTTTTTTTCCTGCGAAGTTCCGACAGCCTGCGAATCTCTTCCGGGTCTGTAATCACCGTGTACGTTGGTGAGCCCGCCGGTTTCACGTAAGGATCAGCCTCTGAAGCCTCGCAAGCCCTGATGAATGCCTCGACCTGCTCAGGTGTCCTCAGGATAACATTGTGGAAAATACTTGACGTTGCCATCTTTCATCACTCCTTTTGCAACACATTATACTAACAAAAATCCCCCCTCACAATCGCAAGGGGGGCGTAATTCTGCCGCGTACTACTTCTTCTTCATCATCATGACGCACAACACTCCAAGCCCGGCAATGAGTCCGAGTCCGGCACTGCAACCGCTGCTTGAACTGCTGTAAACTGACTCGCTTCCCGCGCTGCCGTAGATGATGTCCGTCAGCGGGTACTCCTGTCCGTACACCTGAAGAAGGAAGCCAACGCCGTTTTCGAGGTCTCTGGGATTGATCCGGAAGTGAAGCTTGTGATCTTCCTCCGGGAACATCGCAAAATGTTCCTTCACGAACACCAAGCCTATATCAGCGTCAGAAATCTCCGACACATCTTTGCCCGATGATTCCGGCCTGAGCGCGTAGCCTATGAGAGCCGCGTCCGTCATGAGGTATTCACCGCCGTACTTCACTTCGACTTCCGCAGTAACTGGCTGAGTCTGTCCGTCAACTTCCTGCTCGATGAAGTCCTTGAAGTCCATTCCGTTGACCTTCACCCACTCGACATATGGGAAGTCCTCAGGGTCCAAATCCGCCGCCGCAAATTTTCCGGCAGATGTCGCCCTCGCATACTGTGTCTCAAGCTGTGTTCTGTCGAACGGAACTGAGTCCGTGTTCGTTATGCCTATGTTGAAGTACGCCATGTTGTTCCCGCCGTAATCAATGATGTCCCCGCTTACGTTGCGCCTGTTTTCATGAACCTCATCAATGTCATTCTCGGGGTCAATTTCCGCGTAGAGATAATATATTCCCTGCTCAAGATTCGGTGTCCACTCAAATTCCGCGAACTGCCTGTGATTGCCGTTGCCATGTCCGGGAAGCGTGTCGAATGTGTATTCGGCGATTGTCGTTTTCGTCGTGTTGTACTTCAGCTCCTTCGAGTAAGACAGCCTGACCTTGAAATTATTTGCGTCAACGAAGCTGGCATTGTACACAGGAATCGTGATCTTGTACTTCACGTCGTTCATGAGGAGGTTGCTGCTCTCAATGTCGTAATCGGAAGCGGTGTACCTTATGCCCCTTCCCCTGAGAGCTGTGAAGTCGTTGTCGTTTCCTGAGAACGCCCCGAAATTCCCGTTGTTGCTCTGAGGAAGCGTGGTGCAGTGGAATTTCTCAGGCAGAAGGAACGAGGGATCAGGCTTCTTCGAGTAGAGGCTGTTTTCTCCTCCCCACAGCTCGTCAATGTTCCTGAAACTTTCCACAGCAAACGCCACTGTCATCGCTCCCGTAACATCAAGGTAAGGCTCAAACACAGCCGTGAACTGTGCGCCGCTCAGAGCAGGAGGAATGTTGACCGTGATGCTCTCCTTGCTCGTTACGCTCCTTGTGAAGCTGGAAGTGGTGTCATACGGAATGTTAGCGAAACTTGAGCCGAATATGTTATCGATCACTGACAGGAATTTTGTTACCGCACCGGCTTTGTTCGTCTTCTTTGTTGACTCCTGATCCGTTTTCGCATTCGTGAGCGTTATCGTCTCTTTGATCGTCGCTCCTTCCCATCTGTTGGTCACGCTGCTGTCTTTGCCGAGAAGTGAGGTATGACCCTCGTAGCCCTCGACTTGCTCAAGTGATGCAGGGTATGAGAACAAGTTTCCCGATTCGTGATACGGCTGGTAATGCGAGTCGTTCGTCCCTTTTACGGCTGTAGGTGTTGCCGGCTCACTCATTGCGAACGTGATATAGGTCTGCTTCCTCTCGGCCTTTGACACGTCGAAACTTCCGTATCTGCCTAATGTCTGGTCAAGAATCCATGACGGCGGATTATCGACAGGATAACGCCATATATAGCGGTTCGAGCTGTTTACGTAGAGCGTGTCAAGGTAATTCGCCTGAGTCGCTATCGACATTATGAAGCCTTTTTCGTTTTGGTTTGACGTGCTTGTTGTCGTCGTTACGGTGTCCTTGAGCTTGTCCCAGAATTTCCCGACGGTCTCAATCTTTTTCCCGGCAGGAGTTTCACCGAGAAATGTCGACGTTATGCCCCTTATGCCCTGGAAAGTTGACGATGCGCCGCGTGTCAGACTGCTGTCGAGCGCGAATATCGTCTCAGCCGTGCTGGTCATGCCGTAACTCATGCTGCTCTTGTCCGCGCTAGTGGACGTGTTGCTGTACTCAATCTTCGTATCCATGAGGAGCGTGAAGTTCTGGGGCTGTTCCGTCAGCGCAGAACCGTCCGGCTTGATGTTGTCGACGTGGTAAGGCATCATCTGGAGTATCGCGGTGTAGTCCAGATCTGAACGGTCAACCGTCTTCACAGGGTCGCCAAGCGTTACGCTCTCTTCCGTGTAATCGGCCTTCGCAAAAGCAAGAAGGTGGTCACGTTCTGTCAGTGCTGTGATCTCGTAAACCTGAGTCCCCCAGTTCGATACGCCCGGTATGTTCGTCATCAGCACAACATGACTCCTCATCTTGTTGCCGCCCCCGTCTGCCCACTGAGGATACTTGATCACGAGGTCGTCTCGTGTCGTTGCGGCTCCGACTGTGCCTGTGAATTTCCCTGCGATGATGTCAAACTCGCGGTCAATGAGCGGGTAAGGCTTATCCTCTCCTGTAAGAGGTATAAGGAAATAATCCTTCCGGACATTATCCAGATCATCATAATACCTCTCTTCAAGATATCTATGCGGAAGATTCCACATAGCTCCCGCACGTATGCCTACCCAGCCGTTAGCGTTGTCACCGTAATTCCAAGAATTTGCCCCGTTTGAATGCCCGTGATATACCGGCTTTATGCTTCCAGCCGCGAAACTGTACCAGTCAACGAACGCGCCGAACACAAAATTAGTGTATCCATTTATGTAGCCGTATTCTTTGTTGTTGTATTCTTCAGTGTACTGAAGCATGACTCGAAGGACGGCTATGTCATCCTGCCCGTCACCGTCAAAATCACCAACAGCGGCTTTCACGCCCAGCGGAACATCTATATCGTTCCATCCGAGAAATCGATCATAATCATATGCCGTATGGAGAATATCAAATCCCCTGGAATCTTCATCAGTCTGGAAATCGTTTCCGTTCCACTTGTAGGTCTTGACGTGAATCTTTCCTGTGTAACCTTTGAACCTAGTCAGGTTGAAGTTACTGTCAGGCGAAGTGTCCCTGTAGATTACGGCAAACTCATCCTTTCCGTCCCCGTCGAAATCACCCGCAACTGTGCAGAGCGAATACGTACAGGTAAGGCCGTCCATATTAGTGCCGTGACTTGAGCTGTTGTTGCCGCCGTACGTGGCGACTACTTCATTCTTTAACACGCTGACATTGAAGCTGGAATAGTCAGGAGCGTCGGTTGTGTGGGTAATCTGGAGGACTGTGTACCCTACTAATGTTATGGTCGAATAAGCTACAGCGATCTCATTCTTGTAGCCGTCTCCGTCGAAATCGCCGACCGCCATGCTGAGCGGGAAATATACTGTTCCGTCAAGCATTTTAGGCAAGTTGTTGTCATGATAAGTGAGAACCGGTGTCCATGAGCCGGAAACAGCCTTTTCCGCGTATGTTGTGTACCAGTCGCTGGGACTGCTTAGATCTACATCTCCCAGATACAGATTGATTGTTCTGCCGTTCCTGAAGAGATATGCGGTAACTTCACGGTCATAGCCCTTTACTGTCATGCCTCCTTTAACGTCAACCAGCGGATTATCTGTTATTACGCCAGCCTCTCCCCCATCTACGCGGTAAGAGCCGCCTTGCTCCATCTTCAGGTTCTCGCCGTCAGGATCACTCGTAATGCGCGTACACTCAGTGGCGAATTTTCTGCCCATGTCATCAGCTTCAGCAGGCACAAAGAATTTCAGCAGAAATTTTCCTTTGTCGCCGCTTCTTAGCATTGAGATGTTGATGACCGCGACGCTCTGGTAGTCGAATGACCCTGCGGGAGTGTCGATAGTGTTCGTCAATGTCGCCAGATTATTGTTGCTGCCGTCAGTGTTGAACGAGTAGAGATCCTCGTGTTCCTGATTAGTAGAAGCCTGCACACCGTAAATGTACAGTGAGTCCTTGCTGAGGTACAAGTCCCCCGAAGTCTGCCCCGTAACGTGACGGATTAGATCCCCAATCTGGCTCAGTGCGAGCTGAGTTCCGTCATGGCCGGGTACTGTTACAGCCGGGCATGTTCCCGCCGTGAAGATTA
>CALGGR010000053.1 GCA_937915755.1 uncultured Fretibacterium sp.
GAATAGCGCGAGAAGTTGCCCAGCAGTTCGGGAACGATATAGCTGATCTGATGCTGAATGGCGACACAGCTGCGACAGGCGAAGGAGCATCATTCTTGACGATAGGGGACGGCATCATCAAGCAGGCCAAGACCAGCGCGGACACGCACAAGTTCCGTCTGTCAGGAACGGACTACAAGGGGACGATATTTCCCGGGATGCTCGAGCTCATGCCCAACCAGTTCAAGCGAGACCGCAGGAACATGCGCTTCTATTGTTCAAGCAGTGCAGCGGATAAATACATCATGAGCCTTGCCGACCGCAATACACCTTTAGGGGACGCAATATACACAGGAAAAGTCCCGATGCAGTTCATAGACATACAGGTATTCCCAGTGGAGTACATGCCTGATGACGTGATAATCCTGACGCACAAGGATAACTTGGTGTCGGGTGTTCAGCGTGATATGAAGGTGTTATCGCAGTTCAACCAGCGCAAGGACATAACGGAGTTCACGATGTACATGCGCCTAGATCCGGGCAAGATAGTCTGGGATGACGCACTAGTGATAGCGTACCAGTTCTAGCCATGCCGGACGAAGCGAAAGAAGCTCCAGCCCCGAAGCCTAAGAAGATAACGCTCAGGCTGACGGGAGCAGGGAGCTGTAACTACGAGGGAATAATCCTGCGCAAGAATGAGACTGTAGAGCTCGAGGCATCACGTGCGGAACAGTTGATGAAGTCAGGATTGTTCGAGAGGTCATGAGCTATTGCACAGTAGAGGATTTGCGGGCTGAAGGAGTCAACGAGGAAGATTACAGCGACGAACAGCTTGAACGGCTAATAGCGGTATCGTGTGAGTTCATTGACAGCGTGACAGGCCAGTGGTTCGAGCCGCGAGAAAAGGTGATGCTGCTTGATGGTCGTGGAGGCAGAAACTTAGTCCTTCCCGTTTTCGCGTCATCTGTGGAGTGCGTGAAGGTCTGCGGTGAACTGATTGATGATTACATCCTGTACAACAGGCCGGAGGACAGAGCGTACCCGAAGCTGTACCGTCGCACAAGATGGCCTTCTGGGAAGCTGAACGTTGAGGTGTCTGGCGTGTTCGGTTACGTCGAGGAGGACGGCTCAACACCACCGGCGATAAAGCGCGCGGCGATGAAGCTGGCACTGTATAATTTCCCTGCGCTGAGTGATTCTGAGGCACAGGAGGAGAAGACACTACGCGGACTGCTGCACTCAGAGACGACCGACGGGCACAGCTACGAACTCTCTGAAGATGCGGTGTCAGAGCTGGCCTCTAGTGCGATAACCGGCGACGCGGAGATAGACCAGATATTGAGGACGTACATGAGGCCGCGTTTCAGGATGGCGGTAGCATGAGGCCGAAGGTGATTCATCCTGTGAAGGTCATTCTTCACCGCCGAAAAACAACGCAAACAGACCCAGAATTTGGCGTGTCTGGGAAAATAGAGTGGTTTGACCCTATAGAGCTTTCCGGCCAAGTGAAGTACGAGAAGTTCGAACGGCTGATGCCAGTCAGTGATGGCAATGACCCGCTGAATGACGGGCACGTTGTGTTCTACGCTGATGAATGGCAGAAGGCAGGCGGAACAGTCAGCGATGAGCTTGAACTTGAGGACAGTTCGCGGCTGATAGTTATCGAGGCCAGACCGGCAGCGCATTACCGCAGGAAATACCATCACGTACACGTATACTTTTCGAGGAAGCGCACACGATGAGCAGCCTATCAGGAGACTGGAACAGGCTTGAAACAATCCTTAACCCTTCTCGGATTGCCGCAGGTATTCATCAGGCTGCTACACGAGTCGGCAACTACGGAGCAAGCCAGGTCAAGAAGGGTATTGTGAGCGGAGCACCAGCAGGACAGACCTTTACGCCAGACAGTGCGCTTACCGTTGCACGCAAAGGCTCAAGCAAGCCGTTAATCGACAAGGGCGATCTTGTGGGCAGCGTAACCTATCAGGTGATTGACAGCAACAATGTTTTCATTGGCGTAAAGAAGGGCAAAGAGGTCAGCATTGCCGCAGTTCATGAGTTCGGGTGCACCATCAAGGTAACCCCAAAGATGAGGGCATACCTCCATCATCAAGGAGTTCACCTGCGGGCATCAACGCAGTACATACATATTCCGCCGCGTCCGTTCCTCCGGCCTGTGCTCCATAGTGAGGAGTTCAGAAACAAGGTAGCAGAGGTATACATCAAGGCAATAGAGAGGATGTTCCATTCGTGATAGAGAAAACAACACGTGCGCTGATAAAACTTTTCCGTGAGCAAGTCGAAGGAAACACAGTGTTTAGTGCAGGGAGTATCGTTGAAATAGCGAAGCTCCCTGCAGTTATCTTGAACGGCCCGACACTCACGGAGAAGAAGAGGCTGATGCGCGACCCTGAACGTATAACTGTGATTGACGAGGAAGCAGGACAAGCAATACGTGAAGTGCCTCCGCGCTGGTATGACCTGAGATTTGACGTGAATATCTCATGTGAAGGCAACCTTGAGCTTGTAGGCCTCATCGAGAAATGCAGCAGGGTGAATCAGGGTTACGCACTTCTGACGGCAAGAAATGACGAGCGTGAACGCCAATACCTTTGGAGATGGGAGACACCTCCGCAAGTCAGCACAACTCCGAATATCTCGCAAGTTTCGCAAGGCCGTGCAGGAATCATTGTGTATGACGTTGAGGTGTACAGCAACATTCAAGAGGTCTGGCCGCTCATTCAGAGGGTCAGCGTGGAAATAGACAAAGACAGAATAGAGGTGCACTCATGAAAGAATGCTTAATCAGGAATTTAGCTGACGGTCCGAGAGATTACCCCCTCTCCGACGGAAGCAGTATCTATCTCGGCTCGAAAGGCAGAGCTACGGGCATTGCGCGTGTTCCGGCTGAAAGCATTAGCGGAGCTTTACGTCTCGCTGAAAGCAAGGGACTCGTGCTCATTGAGGATATTACAGACGCAACAGGTGAGGAGGCGGCCGAATAATGGGGATGGGTTTGCCACGCGTAAAAGTTACTGAAACGGATTTGAGCTACTACGTTGACACAGTGGTTAAAGGTATTTCCTGCGTTATGGGCATAACTGAGAAAGGTCCAATCGGTACTCCTCAGCTCATCAGCTCAGAAATGGAGTTTGAGCGTATCTTTGGCTCGAACCTCAAGACTTCTGACTTCCCGATGCTCGCAAAACGTGCTCTCAGTTATGGGGCTGTCCTGTGGGTCTCGCGTGTGGCGCATTACACCGACATCAACAACAAGAACACACTCACGGCCAAAACCGCGTCCGTCGACGTTAGACACAGTACCATTCCGCCCGTAAACGTCCTGAAGGTCAGCGCAAGTTCATGGGAACGCTGTGGAATACTTACGCGTTCTATGTGCTGTATGCGAATATCGACGGATTTGATGCCGCGGAGCATACATTTGACATGGAAAGTCTCACTGTCATGGACAAGTGGATCCTTTCCAAACTCAACACCATGGTCAGGGAAGTCGATACAAGGAT
>CALGGR010000054.1 GCA_937915755.1 uncultured Fretibacterium sp.
ACCTGCTATACCTGAGCTTGTGCCTGTTTTTCAAAATATGGTTAATGAAAGGCTTAAAAGTTTACAGAAGGTGTAAAAAAGGAGGTTTAAGATGATGCCGGAAGCTGCATATAAAGGTGAAGTTTATGATACTGAAGAAATGATGTACAGAGTTCCTATGCTCCGCAGTGATGTAAATGTCATGCGTCGAGATGTAGACACTCTCAAAAGCGACGTTACGGAGCTGAAACGGGATTTAAGCGTTGTGAAGTCGGACATAACCGAGCTTAAGCAAAATACGCGAATACTTCAAAATGATGTCTCAGAATTAAAAAGTGACGTGAAAGATTTGCGAGTTGAAGTCAGCGAACTCAAAGGTGAAGTGAAAACGTTGGGAGCAAGGCTTGACGGAATGGGCAGACGTATTGATGACATACACGAATCACATACGAAATGGTTTACACTGTTGGGATTATTAATAACAATTGTACCCATAGCAATAGCAATAATTCAAAGCATATTAAAAAAATGATGAAAACATTGCCGATTGGAATTCAAGATTTTATCCAAATTCAACAGGGTAATATGTTGTACGTAGACAAAACCGCTCGGCTTCTCGAACTTGTGAAAAATGGCCGGCGATATTTTCTCTCACGTCCTCGAAGGTTCGGGAAATCCCTGACGGTTTCCACATTAGATGCAATGTTCAGCGGTAAGACCGATTTATTCGCAGGGTTAGCCGCCGAAGAATGGGTAAAAGCCCAAAGCAAGCATCCGTTTAATGTTTTAAGGTTCGATATGTCAATGATTGATATTCAAACTCCGCAAATTATGAGGCAGTCTCTTCAAGAGGTTGTCTTGCGTCAAGCTGAAAGATTAGGCGTAAAAATTCGCAGTCAAACTCTCAACGGCATGTTTACAGACCTAATAATTGGCCTAAGCCCTGTCGTTGTACTTATTGATGAATACGACAAGCCTATATTGGATAATCTTTCGGACATAAACAAAGCTAATGCGGTGCGTGAAGTGCTGAGAGGATTTTATACTACACTTAAAAGTTGCGATGAATATGTACGTTTTGTATTTATGACGGGAATATCGAAGTTTAGCAAAATGGGAGTGTTCTCAGCTATTAATAATCTTGAAGATATATCAATGGACAAACGATTTGGCGACATTGTGGGATATACTCAGAATGAACTTGAATTTTATTTCGATGATAGGTTAAACAGCATTGCGGCAGATATGGAAATTAGCCGTGAAAAATTACTTGAGCGTCTTAAAGATTATTATGACGGCTTTAGTTTCGACGGCAAAACAAGGATATATAATCCTTTTTCAATCCTTCAATGCCTACAAAAAAGTGAGTTCAATAATTACTGGTACGAGTCCGGCTCCCCGTCGTTTATCGTGAACTGGATGAAAGACCACCAAATATTAGACCCCGAAGAATACAGGCATATCAAGGTAACAAATGATTTCATCAGCTCACAGGAAATTGAACATGCCGACGCTCCGAGCTTTTTGTATCAAAGCGGTTATCTCACTATCGAGAAAAAAGAAGGCCAATTATTGACGCTTGATTATCCGAACAAAGAAGTCTTAAACTCACTTTCAAGCATGTATCTAAAACTTGTGTACAGAGTGAAAAATTATGCCGGCTTAGGCTTCGATATTTGGCAGGCTCTCAAAGTTGGCGACATCAATAAAATTGTTGAGCTTTACAATATCGCTCTTGCCGGAATACCCTATGATGATTTTTCGCTGAACCGTAATGAGTTCTGGTACCGCTCAATGTTCATGATGCTTCTTCGCGGAGTTGGCATAATCTCATACGCTGAAATTCATACGTACAAAGGACGCTGCGATTTACTCGTACAGTTTCAAGATTTAATTGTAGTTCTGGAGTTCAAATTTGCGGCAAAGTCTTCTGAAGTCGAGAAAATGCGAGAAGAAGGACAAGCACAACTGCAGGATAGAGAATATACAAAGAGTTATCAAAATGTCATAACTGCTGTACTTGTTGCGGACGACCAGAAGCGGCAAATTGTAGTAAGTATGTGCTACTTCGATTAGAAGCATAAAAGGTTTTTTATATCGATATCAAATAATATTTTATTTCCGGCTTGAGAATTGGCCGGATTTTTTTGCTCCTTTTGAATATAATACGTATTTTTACTAATTTAAATTATTACGTTTCGTAATATAATATACACATCAAGCGCAAGGGAACACAAAACAAGGCGCATAAGAAAAGGAGATAATAAAAATGTTATCAGAAGTAGCAGCAAAAATCGCAAGATTGAAAAATCAAACCATCGGCGTAGAAGTTGAAATGAACAATATCACACGTGAAAAAGCCGCAAAATTAGCCGCTGAGTTCTTCGGAACTGACAGATACGAGTTCACTCATTATCGCAATGGTTATTCAACATGGAGCGCGTGGGACGATCAAGGCCGCGAATGGAAATTCCAGAAAGACAGCAGCATTAGAGGCATCGAAGATGAAAAATGCGAACTCGTTACTCCGATACTTTACTACTATGACATTGAAAAATTCTTAGATTTACTTAGAGTTTTACGAAAAGCCGGAGCAAAAAGCAGTCCATCAAGAGGTTGCGGAGTTCATATCCATATCGGACTTGGTGAACATACTCCGCAGACACTCAGAAACCTCGCGAATTTCATGGCTTCTCACGAAGAGTCGATTGGCCGCGCAATTAGAATTGATGAGTACAGAACAGTAAGATATTGCAGAACAGTTGACCCAGATTTTTTGAACAGATTAAACGCTGAAAAGCCAAAAACTATGAAAGAACTCGCTAATGTATGGTACGAAGGCAACGGAGCTTCGGATTGTAGAAATGAACATTACAATGAAAGCCGTTATCACATGCTCAATCTTCACGCCTGCTTTACAAAAGGTACAATCGAGTTCAGAATGTTTCAGTTCGATGAACCTCATGACGGCAAAAAAGGCGGTATTCACTGCGGACAGCTTAAGGCTTATATTCAACTCTGCCTTGCAATGAGCCAGTATGCAAAAGACGCAAAACATGTTATCACGAGAAAACCGCAGACTGAAAACGAGAAATACGTAATGCGCAGTTGGCTTATGAGAATAGGCTTCATCGGCGATGAGTTCAAAACTGCCCGTGAATTATTATTAAAGAACGTTGAGGGCAATCTTACAAGGAGGTATTAATGAAAGTTTATAAAGTGGCCGTGATGGAGTATTACCGCAAGGTAATCTCCGTCGAGGCTGAAAGTGAAAAAGCCGCTCATCAAAGAGCATGGGACGCGTATAACAATGTGGAATTTGTCGTAATTCCTGAGAATGACTATGATGGAACGGAAATATATGTTCTTGACGAAGGCAAGGAAATTCAAGAAGGGGAAAAGCGCGAACCTCATATTATAGAAGGTTACGCTTACACGAAGGAGGAATTAAACAGCTGATATGTATTACATTGCTTATGGAAGTAATTTATCAATTGAGCAGATGAAAGTGCGAACACCTGACGCTGTGATTGTTGGTACAGGAATGCTTCAAGGCTGGCGGTTATTGTTTCGGAAATTTGCGACTATCAAGAAAAGCAAGAATTTCAATACTCCTGTCCTGATTTGGGATATTTCGGAGCAAGACGAAAAGAACTTAGACCGATATGAAGGCTTCCCAAATTTTTATATCAAAAAGAATGTGAAAGTTAGAATTGGCCGGAACAATGAAGAAGTGAAAGCTATGGTTTACATCATGACACCTGAAGCAGTAAAAGCCCGGATCAAAGAGGCTTTACCGAGTGAATATTATTATTCCCTGCTTGCTCAAGGTTATCAAGATTTCGGCTTTGATGAAAATATTTTGCTTGAGGCATTGCAAGAAGCACAGAGAATTTAGTTTAGGCGGTATCTCATTCGTGGGAGCCGCCTTTTATTTCATTACGAACGATTTCAACAACTTCATCATAAAAAATTTCCCTAACGATTTCACGGATATTATTTTGATTACGAGCCTGTTTAGCATCTCTGTACATTTCTCTAAACATTGGAGCTAAAGTAATGACAAAGCCGATAAGAGCAACAATGACAGCAATAACCGTAAACCACATACTTGTAAAATCTTTATAAGCGTCAATTTTTGCAGAATTAACGATAGCAATATCTTTTACAGTTTGAACTTCAGAGCGAATTTCCTTGAATTCTTTATCGTTTTGTTCAAAGCCTGTCCGAATTTCTGTCCGAATTTCTCCCAACTCTGATTTAAGTATTTCAACCGTAACAAACTGTTGGTTATCACTGCTAATCATGATTATTTTCTCCTTTCAGATTGTCTGCTTTAGCAAGTGCATTTTCCCAAACGGATTTATCATCTTCTCTTTTCGGAGTTTTAGGTTTAACTCCAGGAGGTAAACGCTGAAAATCTTGTACAGCCTTACGAGGGATAAGCCATGCTTTACCTGTTTTTAACGCTCCCTGAAACCTTCCTTTTAAGCATAATTGTCTAATACGTGCATCGCTTACTCCTAGTATCGAAGCTGCTTGAGGTCCATCAACATAATCTCGTTTTATTTCTTCTTGTGTAATCAAAATAATTTTCCTCCTGATTAATTATTTTTTAATAATAATATTTCATAACACATCGTAATATAATACGTATTTTTACTAATTCAAATTATTACGTTTCGTAATATAATATTCACCATCAAGCGCAAGGGAAAACAACAAAAACCAGATACCGAGCGAGTTAATTAACAACAAAGGCGAGAAGTTGAAGCCCAGACGGGAAGAATAACGAGAAGCCGGAAATGCTTACTAACCAAGCCGATAAGGGTTAGCCCAAAGGAGGACTTCAGGGGAGCGGGTCGCCTGCCAGGAGCCACGAAGCCGATGGAGGAATGCCAGAGGTCAGAGACCAGCATTCAAAAAAAATTTTTTATAAGGAGAAAAAATTATGAAAGAACAAGAATTAACAGCAACAATCGAGCGCATTAAAGAACTTGAAGCACAGCAGGAAGAAATTAACGCTGAACTCGAAGGCCTGAAAGATACAATGAAGGCTTACATGGTATCGCAGAATGCTGAAAAAATGCTTATCGGCGGTTACAAAGTGAACTATACGAAATATGTAACTAACCGTTTCGACACTAAAGCGTTTAAGGTTGACCACGAAGCACTTTACGCGCAATACACAAAAGCAACGCAAGCAAGACGCTTTACGATTTCATAGCCGGTTGAAACTTGACCGGCTTTTTTAGGAGGTTATAACAATGGCAACAGTAAAAGAACTCAGAGAAGAAGCAAAGAAATACGGTATCAAAGGTTACTCAAAAATGCGCAAGGCAGAGCTTGAAGCGGCTGTTTTGGAATTTCAAGCCATGCAGGAGCATATCGGCGAAAATGAAACTTTCAAACAGCTCACGGTTGAGGAAAAATTAAAGGACTTGTACACAGACCCAGATATCGTTATCTGCAAACTTGGACGATGCACAGAGGAAGAAATAAGGGAAATAGCTTCAATCTTAGGGCTTAACAAACAAGCATATATTGAAAAACTTGTTAGCTCTATCGTGTACGAAGTCAGAACACAGCTTAAGACTCCGGAGCTTCAGAAACTTCTTGCAAAAAAGCCCAAGCCTGAAAAACTTAACAATTATTTACGCGATCACTTCACGCATGATGAACTTAAACACCTCATGGAAAAATACGGATTGGAATTTCAGCTTTCCTCTGGAACTTCGGAATTGACGGAGAGCTTAACGAAATATTACACGCAAATCAACGTTAAAGCGGTAATGGAACAGTTGCAAGCAGTCGGTGCAGACCACGAAGCACAGCGAGCAATATTACGTAAACTTCCTGAAGCGTTCTTAAAGGAAATGGCAGAAGTCGTAAACATGAAAATGTCGTCCCGCTTTTGGAGAATGCCGATGAAGGGAAGAAAGAAATACTATCTAGACATGCTAACTCATGTATACAAAGAAAATTTACCCACCGAGATGTTGAAACGTAAAAAAGCTGAGATTTTAGCTTGGCTTATGGCACGTGAAACGAACGGTGAATATCTAGCTCAGTGGAAAAAATACTTAGCCGGCTAACCCCTAGCCGGTTTAATTTTTAGGAGGAAAAAACAAATGGAGCAGATAATTCAAAAATTTATTGAGGCTCAAAATCACGAAGAACGCTTGAATGTCTTACGAAGCATGAAGATGAAAGAGTTACGGGAATTTATGGCGCATGAGTGCATAAAATCACGCGGCAAAAGCAAAGAAGACATCGTGCGACATATCTTAGCTACAATCGAAAGTCGTTACATCCAGATTGATGCAGGAGAAAAAGTAATCGTAGGAGTTCATTTTCTCGGAGCTGTAACATGGCACACTGAAATAGCACAAGCCCGCAGAAATCACGTATCAAGCGACATTCTCACCGAAGAAATGATTGACGCAGAATATGAAGCCTACGAACAAAGCAAAGCCGCTAAATCTGAATGGACCCCTGCCGCTGAGGATTTCAAGGACTTAACGGAAATTTTCGCATTATGCGATGCACGCGGGAAATATCCAGATATGTACAGTGATGATTTTTACGCGTTCAATACAAAAATGCTTGTCGAGAAACCTGATGAATACGAAGTAGCTTGCATTATTAATTCATTGCTCAAAATCAGCAGTAATACGGAACGACGAATTGACTTAAACAGAAAGACATCAAAAGTACTAAGTCAGAATGCCCGTTTACTTCTGAAAAAAGGCAAACTTCCCACAACAAAAGCCGCTTTGGTAACGGTAATTCTTGAGGCGGCAAAAAAATATGAGGAGAGTAAGAAGTTAAAAACAGCCAAGACGCAAAGAGATTACAGAAAAGGTGAGGAATGCGGAAGGCTTTATTTAAGCGGTACACGCTTCCCTCTGTATGATGAGCTTGAAAACTATTCACTGAGTAAATTATTAGCTATCGCAAAAGTCATGAACGTAGGCGACTGTGAAGGAAAAACAACCCACGAAATAATCAAGCTCATTCTTGCCAAATCCAAAGAACTTGAACGTGTACGAGGCCGGAAATATCCACTGAATTACGAACAGGCCGTAACACATATTAACAAGCTGTTTAGCAAAAACGGAGGATATTACAGAGACGGCGACGTTTGGGGCGTGTTCGGAGCAAATGCAGTTTGGTACATCATGATGGACTGTAATAACGCTGGAATTAATGACTTGTTCAAATACGTAACAGGCTGTGATTTTGTTTCATTTCCCAGAGCTGATTTTTATTCCTATAACGAGCACAAGGAGATAGCAGATTGCGCGAGGTATATGGCAGATAAAATCATGAATGAAGTCATCCACGGTTACGATACGCGAAAAGTGAGTGAGGCCGGGAAAATCTGGTATGAAAATCATCTCTTACGATATCCTCATGAGGGGAAAACCGCATGAAAAAGTTTTTAGGAATATTGAGGGCTTGCCTATATGGTAGGCCCTCTTTGGTTGAAAGAAGCGATATTAAGGCATTCACTGAAAGGAGAACAGAAATGATAGCAGTAGACGACGAATTAGCACTTTGGGAAGAACTGAAAGAGCAAGTTTCTGACTTGTTAAGCACGGTTGATGAAAAGCGCTCCGAAGTAAAAGATTCATGGGACGAGAAAACTCCGGAGTTCGATGAAGTTGAATTTATGCTTGACGATGTCAAAAACTATATCGAAGGCAGAATGTTTGAGCTTTGGCCGAGCGGTTATCAATTCAAACGTTACGTGCCTAATGAATGGAAGCCTCAGGCTCAAGAAGCCGCCGAACGCGGAATTAATTACATCGGGCTTGGTTACATGCCGACTGAGAGAAAAGCCCTCGCAATGGATTATATCGAGGCTCACGGGCTATCAAGCATGAAGTATGAAGATACCGCAAAAGCTGTTCGGGAATTCAGAAGGCTATCAATAAATGAAATTTGACATAAAAGAAATTATTGATTGCTGGTGTGAACTCAGAGACGATTTAATAAGGCTGAAAATTAATACAAAGTTCGTGCTTCGAATGGTCGATGATGCAACACCGAGTAACAGAGAAGAGTGTCAACAGTTAGAGAAATTAAGGCTTGAGCTGAAAAAAATTGAATTGAGCCTCAGAGATTACAAAGACCATATCGAAGAGGCCTCATCAATAGGAGGTGAGATAAATGCTGAGCGAGCAAATAAAAATTCTGAGCTGTGAGGAAGCAGAGTTGCTGAAAGCAGACAAACTGCCTAAGAAAAGCCGGAATAGTACAGGGTTATACCTGACGATTGAAAGCGGTAAATACACAGCTTACGATTATTCTGAGCGTCAATCTTGGAGTGAGTATTTCGGAAGCATAAAGAATGCGCCAGAGGGTTGGAGCAAAGATTTCAATAACCCACTTGACGCAATCGATTGGCTTTTAAGATAAAAATCGGAGGTTTATATTATGGACTTTAGAAAGGCACAACGCAAGAAAGCAAAATTACGTTTAGGGATAACAGGCCCTGCAGGTTCGGGAAAAACTTACGGAGCTTTACTCGTTGCTTTTGGACTTGGCGGAAAAATCGCAATGATTGATACAGAGAACGGTTCAGGCGATTTATACTCTGCACTCGGCGATTATGATGTTGGGACTATCTCAGCTCCGTATACTATCGACAAATATTTGCAAGCTATTCATGAGGCCGAAAACGCTGGCTACGACATTATCATCATTGATAGCTTATCGCATGCTTGGAGCGGTGAAGGTGGACTTCTTGATTTGCAGGGGAGCTTGACTGATACGAAATACAGAGGGAACAGTTATGCGGCCTGGCGACAGGTTACTCCTCAACATAACAAGCTGATTGACGCAATGTTGAGTTCATCCGCTCACATAATAGCCACGATGAGGAGCAAAACGGATTACGTTCAAGTTGAAAATGAACGCGGCAAAACGGAAATCCGGAAGGTCGGACTTGCGCCGGTGCAACGCGAGGGAATGGATTATGAGTTCGGAGTTGTCTTTGATCTGAGCGTTAATCATCTGGTTACAGTCTCCAAAGACAGGACAAGCATATTTGACGGGAATGTTTTCAGCCTTTCTCAGGAAACCGGCAAAATCTTGCGTAAGTGGCTTGATGAAGGTATAGACACAGGGCAACGTAACAGGCTCTACAAAAGATACGTCGAGAAATTCTCCGGCGATACAGCCAAAGCGCAGGAGTTCATGCTCGGCATTACTGAAGGCAGAAGCCCTAAGGATTGGACAGCAGAGGACATTCAAAACCTCGAAGCGGGATTATAAGGTCAATATTTGGGCTATCTATCAGCTAGGTAGCCCTATCTAAATCAATGTTATGTTCTTCAGCATAGCGCATTATACCTTCACGAACAAATAATCCAATTTGATTTGAAACTGGTCTATATTCGCGGTCTGCAATCATCTTTAATTTTTTACGTGTATCTCCATCAAGCCGTACTGTTATATTTTTCATCTCAGATACAAGCATTGTTTTAATCACCTTTAAGTAAATTTTATTGAATAATATCATATTTTGACTTGAATAAAAAATACTTAAAGGTTAGAATAAATTTTAATAAAATATCATTAATTTTATTAAGGAGTGATAAATATATGCTCTGGGTAGCAGTAGATATAGATTTAGCACAAAACCCAAAAACAAAAAATCTTGCAAGAAAACTCGGAATGTCAATTCATGAAACTATGGGGCATTTAATACAATTCTGGGGCTGGGGGATGAAATATGCGCAAGATGGCGACATTTCAGACTTTGAGGCCGAAGATATTGCAGACGCGGCGGGATGGGAAGGAAACCCCGAAGAATTTTTGAACGCTATGATTGATTGCGGACGCGGTAGTAAATGCGGTTTCATTGAAAAAACAGAAAAGGGAATGTTCATTCATGACTGGGATGAATACGGCGGAATTTTAGAGAAAAAACGTGAGCAAAACCGTCAACGTCAGGCCAATTTCAGAAAAAAGAAAAACGTAACGTTACGCAGTGAAAATAATAACGCTGGCGAAAGTGCAGAAATAACGCTGTACAGTACAGCACAACACAACACAGCACAACACAGTACAGTACAGCACAGCACAGTAACAACACAGCATAGTACAGCAACAGCAGAAAACAACACGACCCCGCCGCCCGCCCCTGCTGCCGCTGATGCTGATGCTGATGCTGAAAAAATTTCTGAACTCTGGAACGAAATTCTCACACCTCTCGGATTTCCGCGTATCCTGAAAAACACTCCGGCACGTGAAAAATCCCTCAAAGCCAGAGTAAAAACCTCATCAGAGCGTAAAAATCTTGACTGGTGGCAGAAACTCTTTGAGCGTATAGCACAGTCAGACTTCCTGCGTTCAAAGAACTGGTTTACTCTTGATTGGCTCCTGAACGAAAATAACCTCGTCAAACTCCTCGAAGGCAAATACGATAACCGCGAAAATTCTCACGACAGGCCAATTCGCACATTCGACGAAATTCTTGCGTCTTGCGGGAACACTGAGCCAACTATTGACGCTGAATATAGCATTATCAGGGGGATTAGTCCTTATGACTGAGAATGACCGCAAAGCATTTTATGACATTCTAGACATTGCTAATGACTTGACGATACTCCCGGCAGAGAAGGACTTAGAACGCACAAAAAAGGCTCTATTTTTTAGTCTTACGGAGTACCCTTTGCAGTTAATCATCGAGGCTATAAAATTGCATTGTAAGGCGAATAAATTTTTCCCAATGCTGGCGGATATTGCGACCGTAATCGAGGGGAAAATTGATGAGCGTGCAACAGTAGCATGGTATCAGATACTTAAAGCACGCCTGAAATACGGAGTAAACAAAAGCATACGTTTTTCAACGCCCGCAACTCATTTCGCAATTGACCGTATGTGCGGATGGCCGAAACTGTGCGACATGATTACTGACAGTAACGCAAGCTATATGCTTAAAGATTTTAACGTGTTTTACCGGCTTGGTGAGAAATTAGCCGCATGGGATAATGTGTGCGAATATTTCCCTTCAAGCGATGAACGCTATAATTTGAGCATGGGAAGATTGCCGAAACGAAAAGTTTACGACGTTGAAACCGGCCGCGTTATTCCTGACAGTATGCTTTCTTCAATTGCGCCGATCGCGGCTTGGGCTTTGGTAATGCGTGAGAGGCGTAAAAAGTGTGTGAAGTTTCCTGACCCTGCAATTCATTACGCGATTGCTCAAATGGGAGGCTGGGAGGAATTTTGCTTTACTCTGAATGAAGATACGCAAACAAAGAAACTTGAAGAGTTCCGAGATCGGAAGAGCGTCGTGTAGGGAAAGAGTGTAGATCTCGGTGGTCGCC
>CALGGR010000055.1 GCA_937915755.1 uncultured Fretibacterium sp.
GTCATGCGGAGTACGACCGCGACACCCTGAAAAAAGAGTATATGCGGGATGTGGAATCCGGCGTCTCGATCGACATACCGAAGAACTACTTCCCGGACGATGACCCCGCACAGGAGCCCATCGTCACCTGGCGCTCCTGCGCCCACCTGTTGTACGGCAACTGGCTGAACTACTGCGTCTACCAGACCGTGCCTTATGACATCCGCGACATCGAAAAGGGCCTGCGGACGGATAATTGAATGTCAAACCAAAATCGAGTAGGGGGAGGTGGTCTCCCCCTCTCACACCACCGTACGTGCCGTTCGGCATACGGCGGTTCAACTTAGTTTCAAGGCATGTCTTTCAAGATAGTAATCTAACGGGCTGACAAGACCTCGTCTTGTCAGTCTTTCCTTTGAAATGGCTTTCTTGATTTGGGGAAGGCGAACCGCTTTCATGTAGCCCTTGATGTAGGACATCATGTGCGCCTGCCATGGCTTGACCCCGAGCTTTTTGAGACCCCACTCCCGTTTCTTCGGCACCTTCCATTGCTTCCAGATAACAACGCGGATCATAACTCGCAAGTGCTCGTCAATCTGCCTCATCACTGTTTTCATATCCGCAATGGCAAAGTAGTTTATCCAGCCCCGTGTCAGCGCGTTTATCCTGTTGATACGCGTGGTTAGGTCTATGCTCCAATTCCTTTTGCATAGCGCCTTGAGCTTTCTTCTGAACTTCTGCACGGACGCTCCATGCGGCCTCGCTTTCCATTTCTCGCTGTCTTTCCAAAAGCTAAAGCCGAGATATTTCAGCTTTGTCGGCTTGGTTATCTGCGACTTGGCAGCATTCACCTTGAGCCCGAGCTTCCTTTCAATCCAGCCGGTTATGGTTCGCATGACCCGCTTTGCACTGGCTTCGCTTCCTACTACAATAACACAATCATCCGCGTATCGTGTAAAGCGTAATCCCCGTGCCTCCAGCTCTTTGTCCAGCTCATTGAGCATGATATTGCTCAGCAGCGGGGATAGATTGCCCCCCTGCGGGGTACCGAGATTGGTTTCCTCGTACTCGCCCTTTACCATGACTCCCGCCTTGAGATACTTCCTTATCAGGCTTTCCGTATCTCCGTCGTGAATCACTCTGTTGACGAGACTCATCAACCTGTCCTGGGGTACGTTATCAAAGAACTTCTCGAGGTCTATATCCACGATCCATGTATATCCGTCGTTGAAGTATTCAAGCAGCTGTATTATTGCCTGCTCGCATCTTCTGTGCGGTCTGAATCCGTAGCTATGGTCGTGAAACAGCGGTTCCCATATCGGACTCAGCACTTGGGCTATGGCTTGCTCGATCACTCTGTCGATAACGCTTGGTATCCCGAGCTTTCGTACCCCTCCGCTTTCCTTCGGTATCTCTACCCTCAGTACCGGCTGCGGCCTGTACCTCCGCTCGCGGATCTCCTGCTTGATACACGCCCAGTTTTCCCGCATATACTCTGCAAGCTCCCGGACTGTGACTCCGTCCACCCCGCTTGCGCCTTTGTTCGCGTATACTCGCCGTTGCGCTAGCCGGATGTTCTCGTCACTCAGTATCTTTTCAAGCAGCTCTGACATGCCTCCGTCTCTCTCCTTTCCGCTCCTGCCCAAATCGCCCTAAGTACGCAGTTTCTGCCTCATATACGTTTCGGCTCCACCGCTCGTCAAACTTCTGTGCAGGACATACATTTCGATTGACGTCCTAAGTTGTTCAGCCCTTCCCTTTCGGTACTATGGCCTCTGCTGACTTCTCACAGTTCGTTGTTACTACGAGGGTTTCCCCCGCCTGTGAGACCTCACGGGATAAGTCCCGAACCTTTCCTCGTTTACCCGTCCAGTTTACGCATCAGGGTTACGGTTGCCTTTTGGACTTCACTGCCATCAGCCAGCTTGTCCGCCTGATACGCCTTTGTACTGGCCGCCGCACTTCAGCCTGCACGGCTTCCTGTTCGTCGGGCCACGATTTCGCTATCCCTTCTTCTCGCCAAGCGTCGCCGCTTTAACCTTGGGAATCGCTATCGGGTTCGTCGGCAACTACGCCCCTTGGAACTTTCATCCTAGCTTCGGAACATGCCCGTCATACTAGTGGGTTACACACTTTGCAAAAGTTGTGTAACCGCGCCCTGCTCCACCGTCGCGATG
>CALGGR010000056.1 GCA_937915755.1 uncultured Fretibacterium sp.
CGGATGTGCTTGCGGCCGATGACAGCCTTGACGTGGTCGGGGATGCGCTTAAGGGAGCGTCTGCGGGACTGTAACGTCAACTGACCCGGCAGTGAAAGGGTACATCAGGGGCGCGCTTGAGACTGAGGGGAACTTCAGGATTGAGGTTAAGGCTGATCCCGGTGAGGCTCAGGTTCAGAAGTCGAGCATCATGAGGGTGAAGCATGAGAACGTTGCCACAAACAAGAATGTGAACACTGATTCGGGAGTCGGGGGTTTGAAGATTGACGGGCTTCCTGCGGGGAATTACAGTGTTACGGCAACGAAGATCGGCGGCGGACAGACAATCACGGAGTACACATCAAAGGCCGTGATTAACGTTACAGCCCCGAACACAAGCGGAGTGCCTGAGGCTTTGCTCTTCAGGATAACGGGGAAAACTGAGGACGGGAAAAGCATTTACTGGCCTCGTTCCGGCACATACAGCGGCGGCACTTATTACACAAGCCTGACTGTTCCGAAGGACGCAACGAAAGACAGCATCACCAAGCTCGTGAAGAATCAGCTTGACGGCAAGACCATATCACTGACGGACAGCTCAGGAGGAAATTCCACAGCCTTTGAGTTTGAGGTTGACGACAGCGGCAATGTTACAGCCACGTCAACAAAAGGACAGCTCACGGAGATTCAGTTTGTTTCACGGAGCAGCAACAATGTGCAGCTAGGTTCAATCACCTCACGAGAAATCGACAATGACATAACATACAAAGCCAATATTGCAGGTACAATTTCGCTCGGCGATGCTACATCTACAACGGTTGACTCAACCATAACGTTCACCGTCAGCGAAAATGGGAGCGATATAGGCACTGCAAACGTCGATATTCCTGCAGGAAGCTCGGTGTCAGAGATTGCAGCTCTGATTAAAGCTGTTGACGAAAAATCATTAGGCTTACAAGCCAGCCGCAGTGTAGGTGATGACCAATATTCTGTTACTGCATCGGGTAGCAAGTACGCCTCACTACAGCTCAAAGCAACAATTACAGGGGACACAAATATAACTCTGTCGAAAGACGTCTCTGACACACCAGCACGTCCTCCAATCAACAATTACACAATGGAGCATAATGGTACGGCTTCATTTTCGTCTGGAAAACCGCGCACCTCAGGTGAGGAAAAATTCACAGTGAGGCTCTATGCTTCCGAGATTTCAGGCATTTACGGTGATGTCGGGACAATCACATTTGACCCGGCAGTAACGGACGAAGATGGTAATTACTCAGATGGCGACTATTCAGCAGAAAAACTAGCAGAGAAGATAGTTAAGCTTGTACACAATAAATCGGTGCCAATGAACAACGGTGATGAGGTACTTCTCAAGGCCAAACAGAATGGAACATCTTACACTATCACAACATCAAACTCGTCTGTCAAGGTAAAGATTAGCTTCATTAGCGATAACCGTGATTTACCGGACGCAACCACGAAGGTTCCTAACGCATCATTCACAGTGTCAGATGACGGCGGAAAATCTGTACCCGGCTCTGTTGCAAGTCTGACAGGATTCTACGGCGACTCATCAACTGCCCAGACCCTCTCGGACAACATTACAACATACGTTGACTGCACAAAGGCCGAAAACAACGCAAGCATTCTCTTCAGCGTTACAGGCATTCACACCGACGAAGTTACCGGTAAACGAACTGTAACCTTCTCGGCAGCCTCAAACGTCCTAACTTCAACAGGTGAGAACAAGACCTTCACAAAGAGCCTCTCACTCTCTGATGACTTCAACAGGGCGGAAATCGGCTCGTTGCTCGGCGAAGATGACAGCCACCTCACAATCTCATTGCCAGACTTGGACAGGTTCAACGCGGGAGACAAGTTCGTACTCAGCGTCAGCGGTTCGGGAAAAGGTAGCAATGCGGCTGACACATCTCTCTACATCAGCGGCACTCAGGACTCTTCATGGCCTTACGACTGGAGCGGCGATTACGTTACCTACAACAACAACGATCTCTACTACAACGTCAACGCTAATGCAGTCTCAAACAGGGACGTAAGCATCAGGAATTTCTACCTCGATTCCGATAATGGCAGAGTACACGAGGGCAATATAACACTGTCGCTGAAATCAGACTTTGGTGACAAGGCGCAGAATTTCCCGGACGCTCCGTCAGAAGGCAAGACCAGAAAAGATACGGGCGAGACAAATATTGCACAGTTCACGGCAAATTATGTCGGAAAAGTTGCAGAAGGCGACACAAAACTCCGCGACCTCGAACAGTTCTGGGACAAGTCCGGCGTATTCATGCTCGAACAGCCCCAAGTCATCACGATCAGCCAGAATGACGGCAGGAAATCCTCAGTCACCCTCAACGCTACAGACACACTCAATGATGTTCGCCAGAAGCTCAATGACGCAATCTCTCACGGACTCGGCCAAGGAGTCTACGTTCAGGGAGGCAATGCTGACAAGATTGTTACGTTCGTTGAGAATACTGACGAGGCAGGACTTGAGACCGTCAAAGGAACGTTCATGATTCGCTCGTTAATTCCTGGAAGCGCAGGTGAACTCACTTTCTCCAGCGATAACGGAAAGCTCGTTGATGCTCTCGGACTTAACACGGTCATTGGCGCTAAGGATGGAGGCTACACTGTCTCGGTCTTCAACGCTCACGATAACTCGGTGATTGCCAGGAACGTTAAGACCGACGGAAATATGCTACTTGGGGTAATCGACAAGAACGTTGACGTAGAGTTCAGCCCTATGGCAGGAGTCAATGCAACGTGGAGCGAGGCCGCAAAGAATTTCGTCCTCAAGCCTGAGAATGAAGCGTATTCTGCAACAGTCCACCTCGTGAAGAACAACATAACCTTCCAGACGGGCGCGAATGAAGGGCAGGAAATCACGCTTGACATTGGGAACACGTCGTCATCGTCTCTGGGTATCTCAGGAGTAAACGTAATGACTCACGGCCGCGCATCTGAGGCAATCACGACAATTGACGAAGCATTGAGGCGGGTTTCGTCCCAGCGGTCAAAGCTCGGAACGTACCAGAACTCCCTTGAACATAGGAAAATCTCATGACCGAGAACGAGGGAATGACAGCCGCAGACAGCAGGATAAGGGACGCTGACATGTCGAAGTCTATGATGGACCTCGTGAAGTTCCGCATCATCAACCAGAGTTCAACGGCAATGCTCGCACAGGCAAACCAGCTTCCGCGCTCATTGTTGAATCTGATCCAGCAGTGAGATTAATGAGCCGCCTTTCCGAAATTGGGAGGGCGGTTTCTCGATTCATTCAGCCGTAACACTAAGCTCCCTGTATATCCTCGCAATAACATACGCTGACACCAAGAATGTAAGCGCATCACTCGCCGGCATTGACCACAATACCCCGTCAAGCCCCATGAATATGGGCATAAGCACCGTCAGCCCCGCGCCGAATACAACCTCGCGTATTACAGAAAGTCCCGCCGAAGTCCACGCCCTTCCCATCGCCTGAATGAATATGAACGCTGCCTTGTTCACGCACGCAAGAACTATCAGGCACAAATACGTCCTGAAGCATCTCACAGTGAAATCCGCATAGTAAACGCTCTCGCCCGATGCCCCGAAGAGTGAGGCTATATATGACGGGAAGAACTCGACAATCACGAATGCCACCAATCCGAGAACAGTCTCGCATTTTAGAAGTAGTGTGAAAAGCGACTTCACTCGGTCGAGCCGTCCTGCACCGATGTTGAATGCCGTTATCGGGGTACAGCTTGCGGAAAGTCCCACGACTATTGAGATCACTATCTGGAAGAATTTCATCACGATTCCGATTACTGCCATCGGGATTTGTGAATACTCAGGCTGACCGAATATAGGGTCTAATGCTCCGTACTTCTTGATCATCATGTTGACGCTCGCAACGCTGATTACAAGTGCTACCTGCGAGAGAAAGCTGCACATTCCCATCGGCAAGTAGCGTTTCATGAGTGAGGGGTGAAAGCTGAGATTCTTCCGTGAAAATTCGACAGCCTTCATCTTCCGCGAGATGTAAAGCAATGACATCATGGCCGTGAAAATCTGTCCCATAACCGTCGCAACAGCCGCTCCCATCATCCCCCAGTGGAAGACGAATATGAATACGGGGTCAAGGACGATGTTGATTCCCGCGCCCATTAGAGTTGAGAACATGACGTAGTTCGGGCTTCCGTCAGCAGAGATTACGGGGTTCATTGCCTGGCCAAAAACGTAGAACGGTATTCCCGGTATTATCCACGAGAAATATTCAACCGCAAGCCTGAAAGTCTCATCATTCACGCGACCGCCGAAGAATGTAACAAGCTCCTCGCGGAATATCCAGTATACACACGCGATTATTACCCCGACTGTTGACGAGAGCAAAGCCGAACTTCCCACGCTGTCGCCGGCCTGTTGGGGATTCCTTGCTCCCAGACTCATGCTCACGAAAGCGCATACACCGTCGCCGATCATGAGGGTGAATGCGAGGGCTATTACCGTCATTGGGAAGACAACGTTGTTAGCGGCGTTACCGTTTGAGCCGAGATATGATGCGTTTGCGATGAATATCTGATCGACTATGTTGTAGAGTGCTGCTACTAGGAGCGAGACTATGAGGGGGACAGAGTATCGAATCATGAGTTTGCCGACAGGTTCGCGCTCCAAGAAAATATTTGCGTTCAAAATTATCACCTTCCAAGAATTTCGGGCAATAAAAAAAATGCGTTTGCCCTTTTGCTCGGACTTACGCATTTGAATGCTGCACAGCGGGAATCATTATAGCACCGAGAATCTTCATGTAGATTGCAAAATATAGTGTACAATTATATTAACTGTACAAAAGGGAGGAATATATCATGCGTGTAGTACAAACCAGCGTAATCACAAACACAGCGGGAAACGCAATGCGAATCGAGCGCGGCCCAACCGTCAGGCGGGTTGAGACTCAGTATGTCCATGTCCAAGAGCCGATTTACGTCCAGCGTCCCAAAGTCGAGGACTTCAACAACCTCGTCGTAATTCATGATCAAGTCGAACAATATGTATAGGAGGAATGAAATTTTGCGTAAAATTTTCGTATCGTCAATAATTCTCGTCGTTCTCATGGCCGTATCAGCGTCAGCCTTCACAGGTCATGAAATGTGGAAGCTCCAGCTTGACAGCCCCGTTACAAGCGGAATAGCCGTCTCAGGAGGCACAGTGTTCTTCGGCACAGAGACAGGAAGAGTCTACGCCGTGAACGCAAAATCAGGGAATATAGTCTGGGACTTCAAGGGCGACAACACAGTCTACGGAACACCCTCAATCGTCCGTGACATGGCGGTATTCGCAAGGGCTGACGGTGAGGTCGTTGCTCTCAAAGCTGCTGACGGCTCATTCGTTTGGGGAACTGGCGGACTCGGCGGAAGAGACACCCGCGGCCGTGCTGTCAATGACGGCCTCAGCGATGGTACAGCGGCAGGAGGCGGATTCGTTTACGTCTCGAAGGCTGACAGCAAAGTCCACGCATTCAGCGACAAGGACGGAAGAACTGTCTGGACTTACACGACGGGAGATCAGGGAGTACGTTCTGCGCCGGAATATTCGGACGGCCTCGTTTTTGTGGGCGAGTACGATGGGATATTCAGCATAATCGACGCGAAATCAGGAAAGCGTCTCAACGGCGGTGGTGCAGGCGGTGCAATCAACACTCCGACAGCGGCAAACGGTAACGTCTACTTCTCATCGTGGGACGGTTCAATCAATGCCGTGAAGATTAAGGGCGTTGTCCCTCTCTGGAACGCTAATGTCCGCGACGCAATCACCACACAGCCCGAAGTGTCGTCGGGAAAGATCGTCGTCGGCACTGGAAGGGGAACGGTCGTAGCACTCGACGAGAAGACAGGGCGGACTCTCTGGCGTTTCAACACGAACGGAGGCAGCATTTCCGCAAAGCCCGTAATTGCTGACGGTGTAGTTTTCGCGGGAGCTGAGTCGGGAGCTTTCTACGTTCTCGATCTTGGTACAGGAAGACCCGCAGGAACTCTCGGAAATTTGAACGGCGTCGTATCAACCCCTGCGTTTTCCGACGGTATTCTCTATCTCGGTGCAGGCAACACAATTTACGCAATGTATTAGGGTAAAATAACCCCTCCGTCCTGCGGACACCTCCCCTTGTCAGGGGCGGCAGGGAGAGCGGTGAACTTTACGCCCCCTGCAAAGGGGGAGAGGGCCATGAAGTGGCGAGGGGGTTACCATAAACTTAGGAGAATTTAATGATGACAAAAATCTTGCTTGCCCTCATTGTGTCGGGGCTGTTTGCGTCTCAGGCACATGCTTCAGCACAAACCCCATGGCTTAACACAAACATTGTCGGCGCGGTGAAAGATGCGAAATATTCACCGAATCTCAAGGATGACTATTACGCTAATATCAATCATGAATGGCTCATCAATACAACGTTGAAGCCCGGGTATCCTCGAATAGCCTCGTTCTCGGAGCTTCAGGACGAAATCGACGCACGTCTCAAGGGTATCATGACTGACACGGGAATCTCCGGCCATGATGCTGAAGTCGTGAGGAAGTTATATTCACTTTGGCTCGACTGGGACGCAAGGAACGCTGAAGGACTTGCCGACCTCGACAAGCAGGCCGCCCGTATCACAAACATCAAGACCCTCGACGAACTTAGCGCATACTTCATGGAGGAGGAGACGTTATACAGCGGTGAGATGCTCGCTGATTTCGGGATTGGTCGCGACAACAAGGACTCAGAGTCCCACAACCTCGAAATTTCATCGACAGGACTCTCACTCGGAGACTCTGCGGAATACCGAAAGCGCACAGCAAACGGCGACCGCGTAAAGAAAATGCACGACGGGATCGTCCGCTACATGCTTCGGCGGCTTGGTTACACTGAGGAATTTGCGAATGAGATGCTGGAACGTTCGTACAAATTCGAGGAGAAGATCGCTGCACACGAGATGACTCTTCAGGAACGCTATGACCCTTCAGCAATCGACAAGATGTACAACCCTCTCACGATGGACGAGCTTCGTGAGAAATCGCCCATCTTCCCGTTTGCTGACATTCTCGCGGCTCACAATGCAGTCTCAGACCTCATGAACCTTCAGGAACCCGAATGGCTGAAGTCCCTCAACGAGCTTTACACGGAGTCGAACCTTGAGGAAATGAAGGCCTACCTTCTCTGCAACCTCGCGGCTGGTTACATCACAATCACGGACTCGGCGGCTTACCGTGAATATCAGCGTCTTTCCCGCGAACGTCTTGGGATTAACGAGAGCAAGCCCGATGATGAACTGGCGGTTGATTTTGTTCATGGGCGTCTTCCTGTTTGCGTGTCGAGAATATACGTCGAGCGTTATGTTCCAGAGAGCGCGAAGAAGGAAATTGCCGACATTATCAGGCAGACCGTGAAATATTACAGGTCAATGCTTGAGGCTGAGGATTGGCTTTCGGAAGCGACGCGGAAAAAGGCAATCGAGAAACTTGACGCTATGAGGCTTAACTCGGCCTACCCCGATAAATGGGTGGACTACTCGGAGTATGAGATTACGGACGAGATGGGGCTGTTCGAGGCTGTAAAGGCACTCAAGAAGTACAACGTTCAAAAGTATTTCTATGACCGCCTGAATCAGAAAGTCGACCATGATTTATGGATACATGATGTTGTTGTGGTCAACGCCTACTATCAGCCTTCGGAAAATTCCATCAACATAATCGCGGGAATAATCGGCGGAGATTTCTACTCGCCCGAAATGTCATACGAGGAGAAACTTGGCGGCATCGGAATGGTAATCGGTCATGAAGTCTCACACGCATTCGACACGAGCGGAGCGCAGTTCGGGAAGACTGGGAATGTAGAGTCATGGTGGACAGACGAGGACAAGGCGAACTTCAAGGCTCGCGCTGAAAGGCTCATAAAGTACGTCAGCACGTTCAAGGTTGACGACTCGGGAGAGAACTACAACGGTTCACTCGTTCAGACTGAAACGATCGCGGACATGGCCGGAGTGAAGGCGATGCTTGGAATTGCTGAGGGCAGGGAGAATTTCGATTACGATAAATTCTTCAGGCAGTACGCGAAAATCTGGAAGATGATTCAGACGCAGGAAATGAGCGACTTGCGTGTGAAGACTGACGTTCACGCGCTCCCGTACATAAGGGTGAACGCGATTGTCCAGCAGTACAGGGAGTTCTATGACACCTACAGGATTAAAGCGGGAGATAAGATGTATCTTGCGCCGGAAGACAGGGTAGCTGTGTGGTAGAGATTGAGCTTTTTCCCCCTGGCTTTAGAGGCTGGGGGATTACCTCTCTCAACAGTCAGGGCGAACGTCCCCTAACAGTTTGCCGTTTGCTGTATGCCATTCTGTATTGCCGTTGGAATTTGACCCTAAAACTACCGTAGCAGCTAAGGACGGAGAAGAAAATGTATAGTCCGTCTGAAAAACTCCGTTTTCGATTACTCCTGTGTTCTGAAGCTTGAGCCTCCACTTATAGAAGTATTTATAACGTTCCCCATATTGTAAATTATCGCATACATAATTAGATACTACTGAGCCCTTAAACACAGTAAAACCTAATTTATCAACATCAACAAAGGTAAGGCACCCTTTAGCTGATGCTCCAGAACATTCACGCTCGCAGTAGAAAATTTCTGTCTCAGATTTATCCATGACTTCACACTCCCTTTTTTGAGCATTATAGCATTCACTATGCACTTTCCTTTTGAAACAAAGAACGGATAGTTCAGGAATATTGGGTGAAATGCCCAGATATTATCGCGGATCACGCTGTCAGTCAGAAGGAACGGGAGAATAAAAATCACTCCTGTTTCTGTGAAATGCTGTTACCATACTGTACTTCCTGCGAAAGAGTCAAACGCACCTGATTCGCTATTGCCGGAATAAGTCCGTAATTCTCCGAAAGTTCACGCGCACTCATTCTCATTGTGTCATCATTCACAGGGATGTATGTTATGTCGTTGTCGCCGTATTTCTTCGGGGCATTCCTGAGAACAAGCTGCCACGCACAATGTCTCACTGCATCATCGCAGCTCATTTTGCTCACAGCCTCACGCTCACTCAGAATCTCCCTAAACTTCCCAGTAATCCCTATTATTCCGACGACAATAGCCATAGGCCCTATCACCCTTAATGCCGGCATAATGTCCCGGAATGTTAGAAGCAATGACAGCGCAATCCCCACAATCACAAGCAACGCGAAAGGAACGCACCTCATCATGATCCTTTTCGCGGGCAAAAGAAGAGTCTGCACCTCCTCAGAAGCGCAGGCCATACAAACATCATATTCCTGAAATTCCCCCAATGCCTGAATTACTCTCTCGCCGTCGAAATCCCGAATGTGCAGCGTGTGGACTTCAAGGACTCGGAACCTCAGAGCATCGGGCAAATCCATTTTGCATTCAAGGCACGTCAATTAGAGCATACTTCCTAACGTTGAGAGCATCAGCGAGCCTATGATGAGGATTATTGCTCCGCCGAGACGTGATGAGATCTGCGCGAAAGGCATAAGTTCCATTCTGTGTGCTGCCGAGAGAACCGCAACGTCGCCAGTTCCGCCCATGTTCGACATGCAAAGCCCCGCAGTGATTCCAGCCTCGACTGGGTAGAAGCCAACGAATGAGCCGACAAGCCCCGCGCCGATGAATGCACCGATGCAAGCAAGGAAGCACATAAGCAGGTACATCATGCTGAAGCTGCTGATTACAACGTCAAGGCTCAAGTAGCAAAGTCCGATACCAACCATCAGCATTGACGTGAGGTTGCCCATTACGAACTGGAACCACTGATAGCAGCAAACCTCGATGAACTCAGGAAGAACGTTGAAGACCTTGCAAAGTGCGACTGTGATTATCATCCAAGCATAGGCGTGAATATTTACGGAAGGAACGAGCTTAATCCACGTGCCCGCAACGATGTAGCCCCAAGCGAAGAATGTTGTCGACACGAGGAGGCCGATTCCGAGATTCGTAACGGTAACTTTGTCGCGCTTCTTCTGCATTTCGGGGGAAATCTCGTACTCCGCAGGGTCATCATTCGCGCCCGTCTTCATGAGTGCGCCCTGACCGTTGAAGAATTTTCCGGCAAGGACTTTCACGAGGATACCGGCGAGGACGATCGATGTTGCGTTTCCGATTGCGACCGCCGGGTTCATGATTGAGATTGCTTCCTCAGCTGTCATAGTTCCTGAACTCTCGAATATCTTGCTGAGTGGAACTGCGCCTGCTCCCATTCCGCCGCCCATTATTGGAAGTGCGATGAGGAGGACTGCCTTAACCACGCCGAAGCCTGAGAAGTGTCCTGCCGCCGCAACAAGCCCGAACGACACGATGATTGCCCCGAAGATCGCCGGGAAGTAACGAGCCGCCGCTTTGATGAGCAATTTCCTGTTCATTCCGAGAATTGAGCCTGTAATAAGCGCGGCAATGTAGAAGTCGAGGAACGCGCCCGTCGGCTTGAAGAACGTATCAATATTCTTCATGAGCGTCGCAGTGAAATCTCCCTTGCCGATTATGCCGGAGATTATGTCGAACGCACCGAAGAAATTCATGTATCTCAGGAAGCCCATTCCGAATATTATTACGACAGGCCCGCCGCCCAAGAACGTGTTTACGATTGGGAGGTTGTCGCCGATTTCCTGAAGGATTGCCCCGCAGACTATCATGAACGCGAAACAGCCCGCCATTCCCGCCGGAAGCACCCCGAGCATTGCCGACAGCAACACTACGGCCGAGAACATCGCAAAGTATTTCGGCGGAAGATGGAAAATCTTGAAGCCTTTGTATTCGTCTGACATTATGATTTCTCCTTGTTATGTGGAATAAGGTTTTGCAGTGCCGTTATCCTGATGAGCAAGGGAAAATTTTTGTCGTGCCCTCTCTGCTTCCTCGCGGGTATCGTAGACAATTTCCCTTCCATTGTGATAGACCGTCCTGAACATCAAGTCCATCGCCTTCACTACCTCGTCAACTTCATCAGTATTCATTTACGATATTGGCACTGCATTAACCGCGTGGGATTAGAGCCTTGCAACTCCTGACTTCCTCGCCGCTTCAGCAACAGCCTTTGAGACTGCCGGCCCTACTCTTGGGTCAAACGCCGCAGGAATGATGTAGTCCGGCGTAGGATTGTCCACCAAGTCAGCAAGAGCGTGTGAAGCCGCAACCTTCATGGCCTCGTTGATGTCGCTTGCACGAACGTCGAATGTTCCTCTGAAGATTCCCGGGAACGCGAGAACGTTGTTGATCTGGTTGGGGAAGTCGCTTCGTCCTGTCGAGATTACTTTTGCGCCGGCTGCCTTTGCGTCATCGGGGAAGATTTCGGGTGTCGGATTAGCGCACGCGAAGATTATGGGGTCTTTGGCCATTGAGCGAACCATGTCCTGAGTTACGCTGCCCGGTGCTGAAACTCCGATGAAAACGTCCGCGCCCTTCATTGCGTCAGCGAGTCCGCCCTTGAGACCTTCGGGGTTTGTTACTTCGGCCATCTCGGACTTGATCCAGTTCATTCCCTTTTCGCGTCCCTTGTAGACGATTCCTGTACGGTCGCAGAGGGTTACGTTCTTGAGGCCGGCTGAGATTAGGAGCTTTGTGATTGCGATTGCTGCTGCTCCTGCACCGTTTACGGCGACTTTGATGTTACCGATGTCTTTGCCGACGACTTTCAGGGCGTTGATGAGTCCCGCGAGCGTGATTACTGCTGTACCGTGCTGGTCATCATGGAAGATCGGAATGTCGCACTTCTCCTTGAGTTTCCGCTCAATCTCGAAGCAACGGGGGGCGGCGATGTCCTCAAGGTTGATTCCGCCGAATGAGCCGGAGATGTTGTAGACGGTCTCAACGAACGCGTCAACATCTTTCGTCTTCACACAAAGCGGGAATGCGTCAACGCCTCCGAACGCCTTGAAGAGAACGCACTTGCCCTCCATGACGGGCATACCAGCTTCAGGGCCGATGTCTCCGAGTCCGAGTACCGCACTTCCGTCAGTAACGACGAGGCAGAGGTTGTGGCGGCGCGTGAGGTCGTAGCTTCTTCCCACGTCCTTCTGAATTGCAAGGCATGGTTCAGCAACGCCCGGTGTGTAAGCGAGTGAAAGGTCGTCTTTTGTTGCGACTGGGACGGTGGCGATGACCTCGATTTTCCCTTTCCACTGTTCGTGGAGTCTGAGTGATTCTGCTGCGTAGTCCATAAGATTTTATCCTCCTCAAACTATTTATTCATCACGGCACTAATGACCGTTGATTTCCGAAAGGGTAAAAAATATTTGTGCTACAAGTAAAAAATATTTACGATGATGTAATTATACAGGCGATTTCACACTTTGGCCATACTCATTATTGCCGACACAAATTCCGACATGCTTATGCCCTTAGCCTTTGCCGCTTTAGGGACGAGACTTGTTGCCGTCATTCCCGGAGCTGTGTTCACCTCAAGGATATACGCCTTCCCGTCCTCCGTGAGCCTGAAGTCCGCCCTGCTGTAACCCCTGCACCCCAGAGCCTCATGTGCCCTCACCGCGTAATCCCCAATCATGGCCGCAATCTCGTCAGGAATTTCAGCGGGGACTATGTAATCCGTCGCGCCTTTCGTGTACTTGTTGCTGTAATCATAGTAGCCCGTATGAGGTCGTATCTCTATCACAGGGAGTGCCTCTGTCTTTCCGTCTTTCTCCCAAACAGGGCAGGTAATCTCTCGTCCAGGTATATATTCTTCGGCCATGACTTCACCCGCGTAACTTTCACGCGCAAGATTGAGGGCATCGTTGAGATTCTGCGGAGTAAGCTCAGGGATTATTGAGACCCCGACTGTTGATCCTCCGGCGCAAGGCTTAACGACAACGTTCCGGCCAATCTCGCGTACAACGTCATCATAATTTCGCGGGAGGAATATTGATTTCGGGACTGGGATTCCTGCGCGGGCAAAGAATTTCTGAGCCTCCCATTTGTCCATAGCCAACGCGCTCGCGTGAGAGCCTGAACCCGTGTAAGGTATCCCGAGCTCAGTGAGCTTTGCCTGCAACTGACCGCCCTCGCCCCAATCGCCGTGCATCGCTATGAATGCCCCGTCAATCCCCGAACGTTTCAGACTGTCAGCGTCCCCAAGCCTCAGAAGGTCAACCATAAAAACCTCGAAGCCCGCATCAGCCAGAGCGTCTGTTACAGCCTTTCCGCTCCTCAGTGAAACCTCACGTTCACGCCCGTCTCCTCCGCATAATACTGCAACTCTCTTCATCATTTAGCCTCCGTAATACTTTATGAGTGTCTGTGTGCCGTTCTCGCCAAAACCGTCATCATCAAGCTTCTTGTAGTGGCTCATTACTGTGAGGAGGACATCAAGATTCAGATTCTCTTTTCCTGCCTCGTCAACAGCAAGCAATAAATCCTTCACGAAATGTTTGATTGAGAAGCCCGGCGTAAAATCGCGGTCAAGTATCTTAGGTGCTGCGCTCTCAAGCTGCCTTGACCCTGCCCCTCCTGTTGATACAGCGCGGAGGAATTTCGGCATGTCGAGACCTTTAGCTTTTGCGTATGTCATGGCCTCACAGACTCCTGCGATAGTTCCGGCTATTATTATCTGGTTGGCGAGTTTTGTGTGCTGACCCATTCCCGGCCCGCCCATGTAGTTGATGTTCGTGCCCATTGCGCGGAATAGTGGCAAGCAGGCGTTATAGTCCTCCTCATCTCCTCCCACCATTATTGAGAGTGAGGCATTCTTCGCGCCGCTGACTCCTCCAGTAACAGGAGCATCGAGAAAGTGAAGCCCTCTCTTCGTAGCTTCGTCGTGAATCATCTTCGCAAGAGACGGGCTGTCAGTAGTCATGTCGATAATGTATGAGCCTTCCTTCATGCTGTCAAGAAGTCCCCCTGATACAAAGTAGACCTCCTCAACGTCCTTAGGGACACCGAGCATAGTTATTGCAACGTCAGAATCCTTCGCACAATCGTAGACGGAGCTGTGATATTTCGCGCCGTTGCTGATTATGTCGTATACCTTCATGATTGAGCGGGCGTATATTTCGATGCTGAAGCCTAACTTTATGAGGTTCTTTATCATAGGCTTGCCCATTCTTCCGGTACCTATAAAGGCTATATTCTTCATGTACGATCTTATTCCTCCTGCTTGAATGCTATAATCGAGTTGATCATGATAATATCACAGAAAGGATTGAATTTTCACATAATGCCTCAGCGTATTTCGGTAGTCCTAGCGTCATACAACGGTGCTGAATTTATCATTGAGCAGTTAGATTCGATTCGTGAGCAGACGATGAAGCCTGATGAAGTTATTATTGCTGACGATTTTTCGACGGACGGGACATTTGAGATTTGCAGGAAATATATTGGTGATAATAATCTGAAGGGCTGGATCGTTTACCGAAACTCTGAGAATATGGGAGTGAGTCAAAATTTCCGCGAGGCATTGATGAAGTCGACGGGGGATTACATCTTCACATGCGATCAGGACGATATATGGATTCCCGACAAGATTTCCGCGATGTCTACGGCCATGAACGAACACCCTGAAATCTTTCTTCTTGCGTCGAATTATATCCCTGTCAGGAATGGCGAGAGAATAGAGCATTCATACATTAAATATTAAATATCTTTCACGCGATGACGGTGAGATTATCCCGATGAAGTTGAAGGATTACTGGCTGAGGAATTTGCGTCCGGGCTGTACATTCTGCTTCAGGCGCGAAATTCTCTCCCGCTTCAAAGTCATGGACATTCCCGAAAGATTACACGACTCTATGCTCTGGAAGTACGCAGTCGTTTCGGACGGCCTATACCTAATCAACCGGCAGCTAATACTCTACAGGAGGCACGAATCAAACGCGACAAACCAATTCCGCCGAGTCCCCCCGAACGTCAGCCAGAGAATAAAGGGAATAGAGGTTGACGCTGAAATGTTCGGGAAATTTCTTGAGGCATCAGACGGACTCATGATTACTCCGTCGAACCAGAACGAAATACGGGGAATGTTGAAATTCATGGAACGACGCAGGAAAATCCTCGAAGCTCGAAATCCCATAACAACCGCTATTTTCGTCATCATGAACCTGAAATATTACTCGACCTTCAGAAGCGCAATGTCGGATATATACGCGGTGTTGAAGTTATGCGAGTAGCCTACATGCTATAATCTCAACAAAAAACGGAGATTTTCATATAGTGATTACCCGCCCCATAAAGAAATCATTAACAAGAACATTACGCAACAAGACTATTCTCGAACGCGCAGGAATTTCCGCAAGAGCCTACCTAACTCCCAAAGATGGCCACACACTAGCGATATTCCCGGACACGACTCAAGCCTCGCTTTTCACGCAGGACTTCAGGACACTTTTCCCGGAGCGCGACATATTTCTGCTCCCCGAAATGCCTCTCACCCCACAATCCGGAAGCATTCGTCCTCTTCTCTTAGAACGCGGTGAAATCCTGAAGCGTTGGGCAGAATCTCAGGGAGTAATGGCCGCAACACCCGGCGCGTTAATGGCCTCATGCCTCACGGGTGTTTCAACCGCAAAAATCTCTCTCTCCCAAGCCTTCAATGTCGATTCCCTCAAAGACTGGCTGATTTCGTCGGGCTACAATCCTTCGAGCCTCGTATGGATGCCCGGTCAGTTCGCACAGCGCGGATTCATCATTGACGTTTACGATCCGGCTTACGCGATGCCCTTGCGGTTTGAGTTCATGGATGAGGAATTGGAGAGGATAGGAGGATTCCACCCCGACACTCAGAAGTCGAGTACGGAGTTGATGGCCCTGAAGGAAGTAACGCTTCATGGAATCTCTGAGGCAGTCATTGCGAAAGCTATTAACCTTCTTCCGCCCGACACTCTGGTAATCCTCAATGAACCAGCTAAGACAGAATCGCAGGCCGAGTCATTCATGTGGCTGTGGCGAGAAGTTTTTGAGACGATAAGTGCCGGCTACGATGTTGAGGAATGGGACAAAGTTTTCATGAAACTCGCGAAATTCCCGGTTGTAAGAATCTCCAATGACCCCACAAAATCCGATGCTGAGTTCCCGACAGACTCTCTCCCTGCATTCAGAGGCAACCCTGAGAATATTCTGACACTCTGCGAGGGCCTTGCGAATAACGGTTACAGCGTTGAGGTTTTCACGAACAATCCGGTGTTCCAGAAACTTCCGTACAATATTCATGAGGGAAATTTGTCGGCTGGTTTCATGGACAGGGCAGCGAAGAAACTCTTTCTCTCAGAGCGCGAACTCTCAGGCATAAACGCCGGAATATCATTGACACAACGAAAGACTCCTAATGATTGGAATGAGGGCGGGAAGTTATCATTGGGACAGCTGGTGATTCATGATGATTATGGTACGGGGATATTCAGGGGGATTCAGACGATTGACGCATCAGGAGTCCCTCTTGATGTTCTCACGATTGAGTTTGCGGACAATCAGGTACTCCTTATCCCGGTGACACAATCGGATAAGCTCACCGGCCTCAACGAACATGAGAGTGAGTTGTCGAAAATTGACCGTCTTAAAGGCAAGACATGGAAGCGGAATCTCCAGAAGACTCAGGAGCGGGCCCAGCGTGAAGCATTACAGCTAATGACGATATTTGCCCAGCGAGAACTAGAGAGGCGGCCTCCGTATGCTGCGACTGACGAGGCTTATGATGAGTTCGTGAAGGCTTTTACGTTCAACGAGACCGCTGACCAGTTGAAGGCCGTGAAAGAGATCATGGCCGACCTGTCCTCAAATTTCCCGATGGACAGGCTTCTTGTCGGCGATGTAGGCTTTGGGAAGACAGAGGTTGCGTTGAGGGCAGCGTTCAGGGTAGTGATGTCAGGATTTCAGGTCTGCGTGCTGGTTCCGACGACGATATTGGCACAGCAGCATTACGCGGCGTTCCAGTCGAGGCTTTCCGGCTTCCCTGTGAACGTTGGGCTAATATCGCGCTTCTTAACGGCCAAGCAGTCGAAAGAGGTCTTAAAGTCAACCGAAGAAGGAAGAGTAGATATTCTCATCGGGACACACAAGCTCTTACAGAATGGCGTGAAGTTCAAGAACTTGGGACTTCTCATCATTGACGAGGAACATCGTTTCGGCGTAATGCACAAGGAGAGCCTCAAGATTTCTTACGGCAAGACCGACGTACTGAGCCTCTCAGCGACGCCTATACCGCGTACCCTTGAGATGGCACTTCGTGGACTGAGGAGCATTTCTGTACTTTCGACGCCTCCCGAAGACCGCCTTCCGATAACGACATACACAGGGCAGTTCAACGCTGGAACGATTCGCCGTGCAATAACGTATGAATTGAATCGCGGGGGACAAGTCTATTTCCTTTCCTGTAAAATCTCACGAATGCCTGAATACATGAGGATGCTTTCGGCATTTTTCCCTGATGCTGTGATAAAGACTGCACACGGAGAGATGAAGGAGAAGGAACTTGAGGAGACAATGGTTGAGTTCTATGACGGTAAAATCGACATTCTCGTTGCGACGACTATCATCGAGAGCGGGCTTGATGTTGGCAGAGCGAATACCATAATCATCGACAACGCGGAAGAGTTAGGACTTGCCCAGATGTACCAGCTGCGTGGACGAGTAGGAAGGCGCGGTGAAAAGGCATTTGCGTATTTCTTCTACCCTGAGAAAGAAACGCTGAATCAGGATACTCTTGACCGTCTCGAAGCTATTGCGACAATGACGGAACTCGGCTCAGGCTACGAGATAGCGCGTAAGGACTTGGATATTAGAGGAGGCGGCGAAGTTGGCGGAACACTTCAGCACGGAACAACGCGAAACAGCTCCTACAATCTCTTCTACAGGATGCTTGAACAGGAACTTGACAGGCTTCGCGGAAAGAAGGAAGCTCCTAAGCCAGAGATTACTTCAGACAGGGGGAGTGGCTTTATTCCTGAACACTACATTCCGCAGGACGATGTTAGGATTACGCTGTACAGGCGAATGATCAACGCTGTTGGACTTGATGAACTTGACGCGCTGTGCGATGAGATGTCGGACAGATTCGGTAAAGTTCCAAACGAGGTGAAGTACCTTGCCTCTCTTACGGCGGTGAAGAACTTCGGGGGACGCTACGGGATTCGTGAAATCAGCATCAAGAAGGGAACGGTTACGGCAAAGTATTCAGGAACAGAAATTCCGGAACGATTGAAGAAATACCTCAAGTCATTGGGGCAATATCTGAAACTTGTTAATGTAGGGTAAAATATTCAGCAAAATTTTCCGAAAGGATATGAAAGATTTTGAGTCTCGTACTATTCAACGACCTCACACGAAAGAAGGAAACGTTTACGCCGATAAAGCCCGGCCATGTGAGCTTCTACTCATGCGGGCCAACGGTATATGACTTCTTCCACATAGGAAACGCAAGACCGTTCATTGTATTCGACGTTCTGAGAAGATGGCTCGAACACGAGGGCTACAAAGTAACGTTTGTGCAGAACTTCACGGACATTGACGACAAGATGATACACCGCGCGCACAGGGAAGGCATAACAGTCCCGGAGCTTGCCGAAAAGTTCATCGCTGAATACAACAAGGACGCTGACGCACTGGGAATCCGCCGGCCTGATGTAGCACCACGCGCAACCGAGCATATCCCCGAAATCATAGCGACGATTGAGCGGATAATAGCGAACGGACACGCCTACGAGTCAAACGGCGATGTGTACTTCGACATTCAGAGCTGGCCAAAATACGGCTCACTTTGCAAACAGAACCTCGAAGACCTTGAAGCGGGCGCAAGAGTCGAACCCGGCGAAGGAAAGCGGGACCCTCTCGACTTCGCGCTCTGGAAAGCAGAGAAAACGGGCGAACCATCGTGGGAAAGTCCTTGGGGAAAGGGGCGACCGGGCTGGCACATTGAATGCTCGGCAATGTCATCAAAATATCTCGGCGACAACATTGACATTCATTCGGGCGGGGTTGACTTGATGTTCCCGCACCACGAGAACGAGGCAGCACAGAGCGAGGCGGCTTCAGGCTCAGGAAAACCATTCGTGAACTACTGGCTTCACAACGGCTTCTTGCTCATTGACAGCGAGAAGATGGCGAAGTCATTGGGGAATTTCGTTACGGCCAGGGACGCGCTAAAGAGATATCCACCGCTGGCAATACGATTCTTCATGCTGAGCGCACACTACAGAAGCCCGATAAACTTCAGCCATGAATCCCTCGAACAGTCAGCGGCAGGTGTCGAACGCCTCAGGAATTGCCGAAGCGATTTGGATTTTGCGGCAAAGACACGGAACGGCAGCTCAGATTTTGACGTGAGCAAATACAGGTCTCAGCTTGATGAACTTCACACGAAATTCACGGAGGCCATGAATGATGACTTTAACACGGCGGCGGCATTGGGAGTGCTATTCGATGTTGTCTACCTGATTAACACGAGCCTCAAGGAGAACGAGACGCTCCCCGAAGATTTCTTCACCCTCTCGAAGAATGCACTCGACGAATACGACTCAATACTCGGAGTAATCGGAAGTGATGACGCGGAAACCGAGAATGACGACGAGTCAGCAGAAATTGAGCGTCTAATTCAGGAGCGTGCAGAGGCGAGGAAGGCAAAGAATTTCGCAAGGTCTGACGAGATTCGAGATTCATTGAAGTCGCGGGGGATTGTCCTTGAGGATACTCCGCAGGGAACGAAATGGAAGCGTGAACTGTAATGCTGAAACTTTTATTTGTGCGGAAATTCATGCCTTTGTTCCTGACGCAGTTTCTTGGGGCGTTCAACGATAATTTCTTCAAGAGCGCGTTGATGATGCTGATAACGTACAGGATTGGCGACGCATCAGGTGTCGACCCCCGTATTCTTGTGAACGCTGCGGCGGGAGTGTTCATACTTCCGTTCTTCTTATTTGCTCCGACTGCCTCAGATTTGGCTGACAGGTACGACCGCTCAACTCTAATGCGATGGGTGAAGTTCGCGGAGATTGTGGTTATGTCGGGTGCGGCGTTCGGGTTCTGGCTGGGTAATGCGTGGCTCTTAATGGCGGTATTGTTCCTTATGGGAGCGCAGTCAGCATTCTTCAGCCCCGCGAAATACAGCATACTTCCTCAGCATCTTCATGAGGACGAACTCATTGCGGGCAACGGCCTGATCCAGATGGGTACATACCTGGCAATTCTCACGGGAACGATAGCTGGGGGCTTGATGATTCTCAAGGAGAACGGGATATACTGGGTAGGCGGACTTGCTGTAACGATTGCGGCGTTAGGGTGGTTCTTCTCAATGTTCATACCGCCGACGAAACCGATAGACCCATCGCGCCCCGTGTCATTCCGAATCGTGAAGCGCACGATCGAGATGTTCCGCGACGTTTACCCTATGCGAAAAGTTTTCGGGTCGATGCTTGCGATCTCGTGGTTCTGGCTGGTGGGGTCGGTGTTCTTGGCACAGTTCCCGACATATTCACGGCTCATACTCGGAACTGACGAGAGCGTTGCCACGGCATTCCTAGCGATATTCTCATGCGGAATTGGAATAGGCTCGATGTTCTGCGACTCGCTCCTAAAAGGAAAGGTAACCTCAAAATATGTCCCGGCTGCGGCATACGGCATAGCTATTGCGAGCGTGCTTCTGTGGTACGTGAGCAACCGTCCTCCAGTTCCAGAGGGCACACCGATTATCGGGGCTTGGGAGTTCTTCAGCCGTCCCGAGAATTTCATGATAACGGCTTGCCTATTCGTGATAGCGTTCTGCGGTGGACTTTACATTGTGCCATTGTACGCAGTAATGCAGACTGAGGCAGGCGACAAGGTATCGGGAGTAATAGCCTGCTCAAACATAACGGACTCGATATTCATGGCGATTGCGGCATTGGGCGCGGGTGTACTGATTTCGTGGGGGATAAGTATTCCGCAACTGTTCCTGACGATGGGGCCGACGACGTTTATTGTTGGGCTTCTTGTTGGACTGATATAGAAATTATGCCCTGTCTTCATATTGGAGATGGGGCATTTTTTTAGGTCTTGACAGCCCCCCCCCCCCCTTTTTGTGTTATATTACACGTACAAAAATTGAAAAAGGGAGGTGGGTAACAATGATCGTTTACGAAGAGCCTAATGAAGCCTACGTTGAAACCTCACAATGCTTTACGGACAACGAAGGCGGAGCGTGCGGCGGTTCATGGAGCCATTAATTACGGAAACCAGGCGGGTTGCTCTTGAGGGAGTGCCTGCCTTTTTGTATGACAGGAAGGTGAAATTCAGTGAAGCACAAAGCATCTGTATTCAACTATTACTTTGCTCTTGATAACGGAATGACAGGAATATTCAACACACTAAGCGGCTCTATTATTGGTCTTCCTGATGATGACTGCGAAAAACTGAAGAATGACAGCAGCGCACTCAAACAAAATATACAGGACTCGCTTATCTCAAAAGGTTTCTTAGTGCCATACGTTCTGAATGAGTATGACGCTGTACACATGAAGCGTATCAAGAGCATATTGAACAACGACGTTTCATTCTACAGGATATTGACTACTCTGGATTGCAACGCCAGATGTTTTTACTGTTACGAGGGTAAAAGCAGGGCCGAATATATGGACTTATCTGTTGCGGAACAGACAGCGAAATTCATCATCGACCACATTAACGAAAGGCGGTGCATTCTCCAGTGGTTTGGCGGCGAGCCTCTGATGAACACAAAGGTTATTGACCTCATTTCCGGTATGCTCAGGGAAAATTTAGGCGATGAAAAAATTCGTCCCGTGATGATAACTAATGCTTCTCTTGCAGACGATGAAATTATAGGCAAGATGAAAGACGCGTGGAACTTATACCTTCTTCAAATCACATTGGATGGGACATCAGAAGAATATAACCGCCGGAAAAATTACATCTCCGTCAAGAACCCTTTCGAGCTTGTGATCGAGAACATCAAGAATGTGCTTCGGGCTGGTATTAAGGTCAGCTTGCGGTTGAATTACGATAAGAATAATTACCTGAATTTATGCGAGCTTGTCGAATACTTGAAATCAGAGGGCCTAAACAGGGAGGAGAATTTCACTATATATTCGTATCCTGTCTTCAGCATCAGACAAGATGTAACGCCCAATGTGTCAGGCAAAGAGGAATGGTTCGCAATCCAGAGAGCACTGATGAAGAATGAATTTCTCTCACCGAAAGAAGCCTTTGCCCTCAGAACAAGAAGAGTCCAGTGTTACGGATGTTCGTCAAAAAGTTTTATCGTCATGCCGAACGGAGAACTCTTCAAGTGTACTTTGTCAATGAAAAACCCTTCTGAGAGAGTCGGCGACATATGGAATGGGATAACCAATTACGAAGTTATGGGTAAATGGTGCGATACTTCGGTTACTGAGAATTGTGCTGCGTGCTGTTTCCTGCCTATATGTCAAGGCGGGTGCCGCGCAGGAGTTTTTGACTACACTTCTGATTTATGCTTTCCGCAGAAAAATTTTGTTGATGATGTACTCAGAGAACGCATCAAGTATCTTAATGCTTCAGGCAAAAAGGAGAATTAGCGTGTATCACATTGCGTTTACAGAGCCGGTAAAAATTTTTAACCCTGTCAACATTTTTTTGTCGGAAAAACGAGGCAGTTACAGCTGACATCTTGCACAAAATTATAAAACGTGTATAATTCACATCCATGTCTAGTTCAACTCATAGCAACGACAAGAAGGTAGCTATAAATCGCAAGGCGAGGCACGATTACTTCATACTCGACACGTTCGAGTGCGGAATAGTTTTGACAGGAACGGAGATAAAGAGCGTAAGGGCAGGAAATTTAAACTTGAAGGACTCGTACGCCTCATTAGAAAACGGCGAGCTATGGCTTTTGGGGGTACATATCTCACCATACGAGAAGGGAACATACTACAACCACGAACCTGAACGCGACAGAAAGCTCCTGATGCACAAGAACGAGATACTCCGTCTCAGGAACAAGACCCGCGAGAAAGGTTTAACCCTTGTGCCTCTGAGTGTTTACATTAAGGACGGAAAACGCGCAAAAGTTGAGCTTGGTCTCGCAAAAGGGCGAACTGCTCACGACAAGCGCGACATGATAGCCGACAGGGACGCTAAGAGGACGATTGCACGAGCTGTGAGGGGAAAAGGACGAGACTACGAAGACTAGCTTTCACGGGGGCGATAGGTTTCGACAGCGTGAAGGAGGGTCTGAAGGAGCAGGCCGGGGAAAGTCTGTAATCACCCGTAAAACTTCGGACAAAACAATAAAAGTCGAAGATAATTTCGCATTAGCGGCTTAGGCTAGCTACACCAAAGGACGGACAATGCTGGTGGTTCGCCGGAGGTGTCATGAAAACCAGCTCCCCGCCATGTAGAGAGTTCCGGCATGGTGATAGACCCGTAAGAACTCTGGAAAGGTTAAAGTTTGTCCCTGTACTTGACCCGACGACAATGAACAGTGAATAAGCCTGTAGAGCCGTCATGATTGGCCCACGTTGGACGGGAGTTCGATTCTCCCCGCCTCCATTTCTATGATTGAAGATGAAAAGATTATTAGCTGTCGCAATACAGTGAATTACTCCGCCTATAGAGGCTGGAGCTTCCTGATTCAACGAGGTCTGCACCGCGATTTTCATCAGTGTGTCTAACGTCCTCTCCAAATGAGTGCTTTCTTCCTTCATAGACGGAGCGCTCTGCTATCCTAGCTCACTCAGTGGTATTGGTTTTTCTGCTCTGGCCAAATATTTTCTGCACGTGCCGCCCCGTATATCTGGTTTACTTGAGTATTTTTGAAACTATAGCACGCTTAACTTAACTTGCGCAATTCATCTCATGATAAAGGAAGAAGCGGAGTCTGAAGTTCGCAGTGTAAGCAATGCAGGCGGAGGCTGTGAGGCTGTAATTCTTGCATGCTATGGCAAACTAGTGAAGTCTTACTCGACTGAAATCGAGCGCTTCCAGCCGTCTTAATTGGCCGGACTGCCTGTCTGCATATTCGGCCGAATCTCAGTACACAGATACAGGTGCGGGTGCTTCTCCTAAATACGAGGGTCATGCGGGGTCTTACTGTCACCAGCAAGGACTTCTGTCTCTTCGGGGCTATGTTAGATTGCGCGGGGGTTAAGAATGCCTGCTTTCGTAAGTCTATATCTCTACGTCTCATATCTACGTTAAGGAACGTGTAACACAAAAAGAGAAAAAATGGTAAACTTAACTAAAATTACGAGTGTGCTGCGGCGTTTATCAAAATCTATCACAAGGAGGCTTAATCATGTACAAAAAGTTTGCAGTGCTCTTCTTCATGGCCGTAACTTTCTGCTCTATATTCCCAGAAGCCTCGCGCTCTGATGAACTTCCAACGGGTTACGTCCAAAGCCCTGTCGACAAATCTCAGCTCGAAGAAGAACTCCCAATCCTCCGCAATCCTGACTCAAAATACCCCGTCAGCCTCAGAGATAATCCCCTCCCAATATCCTACGACATGAGGGTGCACAGCAGAGTCCCATCCCCTCGCAATCAACACCCTTGGGCTACATGCTGGGCTCACGCTGCCATAGGCTCAATCGAGACTGCATACATCACTCAGGGATACTCAAGCGACATTAACCTCTCCGAAATGCACCTCGCATACTTCGTCTACGGAGACACACGACCCGGAAAATCTTTCGGCCTTCCTGATTATGACGATGGCATTCTCGGAAATGGCGGAAACGCTGACATGGCCGTCGCTTTCTTGTCCAAAATGGGAACGGTCAGCGAGTCCGTACTGCCTTACAGCAACACAAGCCCCGACAGATTCCCAGAGGACTACAAGCCTTCCGGTATTCGCCTGAAATCCGCTTACTACTTGGCCTCACCGTCAACAGGTCCAGACCAAATCAAACGCTTCATCGTTGAGACCGGCGCTGTCCAGATAAGCTACTACAACGTCGACTCCTCATACTACAAAGGCGATTCGGGAATGACAACGTTCTATAACAAATCAGGCGGGTACAGCACAAATCATGCCGTTTTGCTCATAGGCTGGGACGACAATTTCCCACGCGAAAACTTCCCTCGAGACTCGCGTCCCAAAAGTAACGGCGCTTGGCTGGTTCGTAACTCTTGGGGGAATTCATGGTACTCAAGCCGCTACAGGAAGCTTGTCGGCGATGACGGCTGCTTCTGGATGTCCTACGAACAATACATGACCGGTGCAGTAATCTTCATACCTGCAAAATCTGAAAAGGGCCTCAGGCATTATGGCTATGATGACTTGGGATATTGCTCGAAAATTGACTCAGATTGGTGCGCTAACATCTTCAAGGCTGAGGGCAACGAGAGCTTCAAGTACGTCGGCTTCCACACTGCCGCCAAAAACGCAAGCTATGACATCTACATTTACGACTTGGGTACTGAAACTCCAGACTCTCCCGTCAATGGGACTCTCATCGAGAGCGTGAAAGATGGTTATGCTCCCTACCTTGGGTATTACACCGTCGAAGTCGAAGGCAAAATCTCAGCTGGCCATTACTTCTCCGTCGTCATGAAAAGCGACAAGTCCTTTGCCTGCGAAGATGTTTTGCATTGGGGAAACGGTAACATCTACTCTGACCCAGTGTGCAATCCCGGCGAGACTTACAGCTCATCGGACGGCGAATCTTGGAGGGAGCGAAGTAAGAACGTCTGCATAAAAGCCTTCACAGTCCCAGATAGCAACACTAACCCGGAATTAAAGGCCGTCGAAATCAGCAGCAATAATTTCCCTGATAAAGTTCTTCGCGATTACCTCAGGGATTTTGACCTCGACGAAAACGGCTATCTTAGCTCTCACGAAATCGAGATCGTTAAATCAATAACCCTCCCCAATTCCGGCCTGCATTCGATGAAAGGTGTCGAGCTGCTCACGCACATCGTCAGCATCGACATCAGCGGAAACTACCTGAACGTCCTCGACCTTTCCGCAAATACGGCCATGAAATCCCTGAAGTGTTACAGCCAGGATGCAAGCGGACTCGTTCTCACAAAGCTCGGCGATAATCTCTACAGCGTCAACCTCAAAAATTACATTTCTGGCGACATCAGAAGGATCATTCCTGAAAGCGTTAAGGTCAGTTCGGGCGACATCAGTTACAACAGTGAGACAGGAATCGCTGAGTTCTCGTTCATTGCTTCAAGCGTTTACTACGAGTATGATACGGGCTGGGGCGGTCAGACTTTGGGCGTTACTGCTCACACTCGCTACAATGATGAAAACTTCGTGAACATCGACAACATAAATTTCCCTGACGACAAATTCAGAGCATTCGTTAAACGTTATGACAAAGATAATGACGGCTGGCTCTCGTTGTCCGAAAGAAACAATGTCTCCCAAATGCTAATCATAAATGTCGGGAAATTTTCATCCATTAAGGGTGTCGAGTTCTTCACGGCTTTGGTGGAGTTGAAATGCTCGTATCACAATCTCTCAGCTCTCGATGTCAGGAATATGACGACCCTCAAAAAGCTTAATTGCGCCGGCAACAATCTCTCGGAACTAAACGTCAGCTATAACTCAGCGCTTGAAGAACTGGATTGCTCAAGCAACAATATAGCTGCCCTCGACGTCAGCAAGAACTCTGCACTCAGAATACTCTCATGCGGAAGCAACCTAATAACCTCGCTCGATGTCAGCAGCAACACAGCACTCACTAAGCTCTCATGCGGAAGCAACCCCATAACCACGCTCGATGTCAGTGGTAATTCGGCTCTCAGGGAACTTTCTTGTGGCGGCACCGCTATAACCGCCATTGATGTCAGCAAAAACACAGCCTTGAGCGTCCTCTCATGCGGCGGCACTGCTATAACCTCCCTTGACGTGAGCAATAACGAGGCTTTGACAGAGCTTGGCTGCTCCGGAACTCAGCTCACGGCCATCGATGTCAGCAAGAACACAGCCCTCAGGGAACTGTCATGCTACGAAAACAAGATTTCAGCTCTTGATCTCAGCAACAATAAGTTGTTGACCAGACTCTACGCTGAGCGATGCGAATTACTCTCTCTTGACCTCAGCGCGAACTTGAGGCTTGAACGTCTTTACTGCCATGAAAATCACCTCTCAGAGCTTGACCTCAGTAATCACACAAAGCTCATAGGTGCTGTAGCTTCAGGGCCGTCAGGTGCTGCAGGCGGCACTATCTACAGAAATCAGACAAGGAACGGCCTCAAAGCACGCTACTCGGACGGGAAATACTCGGTCAACCTTAATGATTACGTCAGTGACATCACACGCATAGACCCGGAAAGCGTCAAGGACACAGAAGGAGCTTCTTGCAGCTATGATCAAGACACTGGAATCGCAACGTTCACGGAAAGCCCTAAGGGAATCCGCTACGGTTACGACACGGGTTACACGAAACTCGAAAGTGATAATGCCGGCTACAGGTACATGGACGTTACTATTACCAGAGACGGCGGGATCATCACGATTGACAGCATTCCTGAGGGCATTTTCGGGGAAGAGTATGAGTTCACGTTAACGTCTGGGACTTCCGGTGCTATCGAATGGGTGTTGACGGGAGAACTTCCAGATGGCTTGTCGTTCAGCAATGGGAAAATTTCAGGCAAGCCGCAGGAAGCAGGCTCATTCACGTTCACGGTAAGGGCTTTGCTTGACGGGATCATCGAGGACGAGAAGACTTTCACTCTCACAGTCATCGAAATCGGCGTTAAGATTGACGCGGAGAATTTCCCGGATTATGAGTTCAGGGAGTACGTCAGCAGGAACTTTGACGGCAACAATGACGGCTGGCTCGACGATAATGAAGTTTACGAGGCAAGGTCAATCGTGTTCACCTACGAGAATGACTACAGCGCTTCCAACAAAGATGCTTCGCTCAAGGGCATTGAGTTTTTCACGGAGCTGAGAGAGCTTGACTGCGTTTTCTACAGCCCGTACCTCAACGAAATCGACATCTCCAAAAACACAAAGCTCGTCTCACTTGACAGTATGGGCCTGAGCTCCCTGGACGTTACAAACAACACAGAACTCGTATCACTTACCGTCTCGTCCGGGAAGTACTTGAAGACCATTGACCTCAGCAATAACGGGAAGCTGCGTTACTTGAAGTGTTCGGGTGGGTCTCTTGAATCGCTTGATGTCAGTGGTAACAATGAGCTCGAATACCTCGATTGCAGCCAAAACCGCATCACCGAACTCAAAATCGGCGACAATCCGGCCTTGCAATACCTGGCCTGTGCAAGCAACAAACTCACAAGCCTCAACGTAGGGAACAAACCAGCCATGACGAGTCTTTTCTGCTCGTTCAACAACATCACAGACTTGGACGTAAGCAATCTCCCGCTGATTGAGGAACTTGGCTGTAACAGCAATGACCTAATCAGCCTCGATGTCAGCAATAACCCGGCATTGGTACGGCTCATATGCTCGTTCAACCACCTGAGTGCTTTGGACGTTAGCAAGAATACGATGCTTGCGGAGCTGGAATGCCAGTACAACGAATTGTCGGACTTGGATGTCAGCAACAATACGGAGCTCGAAGTTTTGACTTGCCTTGAGAACAAAATCTCAGCCCTCGACTTGAGCAACAACAAGGCCTTGACGTACCTTTACTGCAGCAGGAATGACCTCACTGTCCTCGATGTGAGCAACAACACCTCGCTCGATGTCCTTCACTGCGACCGAAACCATCTCTCACGCCTGGACCTCAGAAGCAATGACGTCAGAGTTGGGGATTACAATTACCAGACTGTGAGACCGTTGAAAGCTGCCAAAGCCGACGCTGGCTATCTCGTAAGCCTCAGCGATTACCTCAGTTCCGATGACTTGGAGAGAGTTACGGCTGACAGTTATGCGTCTGCGCGCTACAACAGCAGTAATCATACCTTCACTTGCCCGTCAAAGCCTAAGCGTGTGAGCTACTTCTACGATACCAGAGACGGCAGCAACAGGACTATGAGCGTCTCAATAGTTCAGGACAACTCACCGGAAATAATCGCCCAAAATCTCGAGACAGCAAAAGAATCTCAACGCTATTCGGCTGTAATTGAGTCTTTCGGTGCTGAAGCAGTATCCTTCGACATTGTGAGCGGTGATATTCCTGAGGGTCTGAGCCTTGACGTTGAAGGGAAAATTTCAGGCACTCCAACGAAACCGGGACTCTTCACTTTCACCGTGAGGGCAAGAAACGATTTCGGCGAGGATTCAAAGACTTTCACCCTAAACGTCATTGGGCTTCCCAGAATCATAACGGAAGAACTTCCAGACGGAAATCTCGGCGTCCCATACAGTGCAACGCTCATGGCAGAAGGGAATGTTTCGTGGAAGGCTCAGAATGGTTTCATCTCAGGGCTTAGGCTGAGAGCATCAGGGGAAATTTCTGGAACTCCAACGATAGCGAGGACTTTCACGGTTACTGTGGTGGCGGAAAATGAGGCCGGAAGAACTTCGCGGACATTCACGGTTACGATTAACGGAAAGAAGAACCTGAGGATCACTCCGAACTCGCTGACAAAAGCAAAATGGGGAAAGAAGTACTCGAAAACTTTCAAGGTCTCAGGCTTGAAGTCTCCACTTTGGACAGTTTCAGGAGACCTTCCAGGCGGCCTTAGTCTCAACAGTTCAACCGGAAGAATCTCAGGCGTTGTAACAGGCGTTGGAGCGTTCAACTTCACCGTAACCGCAAGAAACGGCACAGTCGTCTCTAAGGACTACTCGCTCACGGTCAAGGGCATTAAGCCGAAGCTCAAAGGCTCTTTGCCGAAAGGAATCGTCGGGACTGAATACTACGCTGAACTCAGAGCTACGGGGACTACGCCAATGACGTGGAGCATTCCGAATTTGCCGGAAGGTTTGGTGCTGACGGTCTCTGATGACGGGAAACTCTGCATCATCTCAGGCACTCCAACAGAGGGCAACAAGCGAAAAGTCCCCGTAACATTGACCAACGCAGCAGGAAGTATCAAGAAGAATCTCGCTCTCAAGATTACTTTCACCAAGCCCAAAATCACGACGCTTGGGGTTCCGCAAGCTCAGAAGGGAACAGCTTACTCCGCAAAACTCGAAGCCTCAGGCTCGCCCGCAATAACGTGGAGGAAATCAAGCGGTAAACTTCCTCAAGGCATCACTCTCTCTGAGAACGGTACACTGTCAGGCATTCCTGAGGAAACTGGGAATTTCACCTTCAGGGTTCAGGCAAAGAACGGAGGCGGAAAAGTCAGCGCACGCTTAACTCTCATCGTCTCAGAAACTCAACACGATGAGCTGACCACTGAATACGGCCATGACGCAACGCAGGAAAATATATACACACACACTCTCTCTCAAGAGGCAGTAAATGTTGAGCCTGATGCGTATGGAGACGTCTATGTTACGGCGGCTTTGCTGGGTGAGATTGAGGTTGACGAGGAGGGAATGTACGAGTTCGAGGTTGTATTGAGCGATGATGTGCCTGACGGATTGCTCGTTTGGCGAGAAAGTAACGATGCTGAGTACGATACTGAGAATGCCATATTCCTCGATGATGACGGCGAGGTCATTCTCACAGTCCCGGAGAGTAGAAGCGTTACTGTATGTGCGTGGCTTGAACCTGGAAAGGTCTATGAGCCTGCTATAATAGTGAAAGTGTCAAGATAGTTCTGACTTGATGAAAAAAAAGCCCTCCGCTTTGGAGGGTTTCCTTTTTCTCTGAAACTATATCTCGTTGACTGTGATTGAAGTTATCGCGTTGTTCTTGTCGAGCTGAATTGTGAGGCCGGTCTTTCCGTTCTCGTTATAATTCAGGTTACGGCCGTTCTGGCTCGAAGGGTAGCCCATGATCTGAAGCAATGCCGTCTGGCTCATTCCCGTTTTGAGACCGTTCTGAAGCTCCCGGTTCGCGTTCGTCAGCCTTATCCTAGTGATGTCCTCGCCCTTAAGCGTCGCAGTAAGTCCCGGCCATTCAGCGCTCGAACTTGTGCTTCTCGTGGGATTTCCCAGAGCTTCGATGAGCTGGGTCTTACTGTTCCCGAAAGTCTTCAGCAACGCAGATGAATACCCTGCTGGAAGCCCCGAACCCAATGGCTGAACATACTTCCCGTAAACCCAGCCCTCGTTTCCGCCGGTACGAATGTTGTACCATATGCCGGCATATTGCCCTGACGTTACGTTGTATGTCCCGAGAACTTCAACTCGAGTGTTGACCTTGAGGCGTGTTACACGTGATGAGCTTGTTGTGTGGTCAGCTCGGACGTTCACACTGCTCCCTGTGATTATCCCGCTTCGAGGCTCACGGTCGGGCGTGAAGTTAGGCAACACATTCTCGGCCACAGCTATCCCTGAAGGTTCGGCTACGACTGTTTGTGTCTCAGGCTCTGTAACATTGCTCACAGGCAGCGGCGTAGTTTCGGGGATTACATCGTTCTTCGCGATTGGAGGCAAATCCCCCGGCGGAAGTTTTCTCAATCCTAGAAGGAAATACAATGCTCCGCCTACTGCCGCAACTAACAGCATCATGCTCACGACCTTACGGCCTGCGGAACGTTTTCGCTTCTTTCCCTTGTCGGCATAATGCGAGAACTCTTTGTAGCTTGAGGCAGCTTCACTCGCTGATGTTGTCCTCTTAGTGCTCCGGCGCGGTATTTCGTCTTCATCAAAATTCCGCTTCACCGATACTCTGTAACCCTGCGTACCCGCCATTTCATCACCATCATTCATATCAATATTCAACGCCCTGTTTTCTTCGGGCGGTTGTTCCTGAATATCATCTTCCTCAAAGCTCTGAGGCGTAAGTAACTGGTCATTCAGCTTCTCGACATCAATATCATCATCGCGTCCGGAAAGCGTGAAATTCCCCGTCTCCGGCATCACAGAAAGTTTTGCCCCGCATGTCGAGCAGAACGCGCTGTCACGCGGGACTATAGCTCCGCATTCAGGGCAGGACTTCGACATTCTCCGTGTAGACCGTCTCAATATTGGAGGCTCGCTGTTGAGCTGTAAGACCTCGCTGGCTGATACTTCGTCATTCAGTGGATCATCGGGGAGATTTATTGCTTCGGGCTGCGGTAATGGCGAATCTGGGATTTCCTGAGGAGAAAAGTCTTGCTGGTCATAGTAGAAATCATCATTGTAGCCAGCTTCATCGTAGTCATCTTCGTAGCTGTACATCATGTCGTCCTGCCTCGACTTCAGGAAGAAGCATAGTAACCCCGCGAAGAAATATATTCCCCCGTAAAGCCACATGTCCCTTGAAGGCACGCAAAGCCCCATTGCTATGAAAAGGAACAATGCACCCCATTTATGCAGGTTGAACGCTGTTATCCCGCCTATGAGGGCAAATATTGCCGAGATTACGGGAAGGCTAGCCAGCAGTGTTGACGGTATACCATGTACTACCCCTCCGCTTACCGTCAATGAGCCGAAGAGCATAAATACTCCGTGTATTATTGATGTTATCGACGCTCCGAGTGTCAGTGCCAGTACAATCCAGCTCATATTTCACGATTTCACTCCTTCATCAAGATTCGCGTAGCTTTTGTTATTATATCGCCTGAGGCGAGCGGGCTTTAATGTCGGGTAAAATGAACCAGACCTCCGCCCGCTAGAGTAATAATCCTTCGCCAATGTTATCCTGCGGTTTACATGCTTGCAGCACTGCCCCTACCTCTCAGGACTGTTTAACCACAAACCGTAGAGCGGCAGATTAGGATTTACGTCCGCCGGTACCTATACATTCGCAGGTAACGTAGTCTCTATCTCAAGACTTAGGCTAGTCAGCAAGAGCTTTTTTAAAACTCCCGTCTTTTGACGTGGGGTTACTAACTATTATCACACCCCAGCACCTAAATATTACCATAATCTACACCGGCAGAGCGTGAGATTCTGTCCCTCAATCCCTCAGAAAGCCCCGTGTCTTCTTCCGGCCATTCGACAAGAATACATGAAACGTCCTCAGTCTCAAGCTTTCTCAATCCGGCAAAATATCCGTGAGCATAATTCTCGATTGACGTGAAGATTATTGACTTCTTCATTGCCAGGCTCTTTGGAGGGTTCATCCCCATGAATGCAAAACTTTTCGGCAAACGTCCGGGTCTCTTCCGCCATATCTTGACTGGAATTGATGGCGCGTAATGTTTGTAGTGTGTTCCTGGCGAACGTTTAAGGCTAGTGTCATCAGGTGCTTCTATGGTGATGCCTATCTTCTCCTCAATCAATTCACGAGGCATTCCTCCGGGTCTCAGCATCAGGACGTGTTCGGGATTTGTGATGTCGATTACTGTTGACTCAATTCCGAGCGTAACGCTTCCGCCGTCAAGAATCATGTCAATCCTTCCGGCCATGTCATGGAGAACAGCCTCAGCATCAGTGGGGCTTGGACGGCCTGAGAGGTTCGCTGAAGGTGCAGCGATTGCTGTGTTCGCGGCGTAAATCAAGGCTCTCGCTGTCGGATTGTCGGGCATTCTTACAGCTGCTGTAGGAAGTCCTCCGCGTGTTATTGAGGGTACGATGTCCATCGCTGGAAGAACGAGTGTGAGAGGTCCCGGCCAAAATTCATCAGCCAGCTTCCATGCTAAACGGTTCATCTTGACGTACTGCGAGGCTTGAGATGGGCTATAGACGTGAAGTATCAGCGGGTTGTCGGAAGGACGTCCCTTTGCCTCGTAAATCTTCTTCACAGCTTCGGGATTAAGAGCATCAGCACCGAGACCGTAGACTGTCTCCGTCGGAAACGCCACAAGCCCTCCTGAGCGTATGATCCTCCCAGCCTTCCCTGTAACGAGAGGGTCAGGGTTCCATCTGTCAACTGTTGATGTTATTGTCGTCATGAAATCTCTCCGTAAAATCTCTCAAGAAGTCTGGGAATCTCCCCTCTATTATTGCCTCTCTTGCCTTCTCAGCAATCCTAATCGTAAACCTCAAATTGTGCCACGTAAATAACCTCGCCCCTAAAATCTCTCCGCACATGGCCAAGTGCCTCAAGTATGAGCGTGAGAAATTACGGCAGGCATAGCAGTCGCATTCATTGTCCATCGGGAAAAATTCTTCGGCGTGTGAAGCTCCCCGCATGTTCAGCCGCCCGAATGACGTGAAGACCGTAGCGTTCCTTCCGTTTCGTGTCGGCATTACGCAGTCGAACATGTCAACTCCCCTCGCAATCCCCTCGACGATGTTAGGCGGGTATCCAACTCCCATGAGGTAGCGAGGCTTGTCCTTAGGCATAATCTCATTGAGAACGTCGAGTGAGTGATACATGGCCGAGTGTTCTTCGCCGACTGACAGCCCTCCGATCGCGTAGCCTGGAAAATCCATTCCGCAGATTTCCTCCGCGCTCCGTTTCCTCAAGTCATCGTAAACCGAGCCTTGAACTATCCCGAATAATGCCTGCTTCCCGGTGTCGTTGTTGGCCATGAAGTAATCACGTGAACGCTTTGCCCATATCGTAGTCCTGCGAACCGCATCTTCGGCTTTCTCGTGAGTTGCAGGATATTCGCAGCACTGGTCGAAACACATGGCTATGTCCGAGCCTAGTACTCCCTGCATTTTCATCGACCATTCGGGCGACATCGTGAGGAGTGAACCGTCAATGTGGGAGCGGCAAATTACTTCCTTGTCTGTAATCTTCTGAAGCCTTGCGAGTGAGAAAACCTGAAATCCTCCGCTGTCAGTAAGGATTGGCTTCTTCCAGTTCATGAAGCTGTGAAGTCCTCCGGCTTTGGCGATGATCTCAGGGGTTGGACGGAGATATAAATGGTACGTGTTGCCCAGAATAATCTGCGAGCCTATTGCCTCAAGCTCATCAGGAGACATTGCTTTTACCGTCGCAAGAGTTCCTACGGGCATGAATACGGGCGTGTGAATTACCCCGTGAGGCGTGGTTAATTCTCCGGCTCTGGCTCCTGTTACCGGGCATTGTGCTATAACTTTGAACTCAAACATCAATCCCACCCGAAGAATCTCTTGGCATTATCCTCGACAATACGCGACAATTCCGTGAGATTCATACCGCGTTCCACAGCTACTCTCTCATAGACATAGCGAATATACGAAGGCTCATTTCTTTTTCCACGCAACGGTGCTGGGGCCATATAAGGCGAATCAGTCTCGCATAGAATATTCTCGGCGGGAATTGAACGGACAACCTCCCGTAACTCATCGCTTCCCTTAGTGTCCCAAGTTACTGCACCTCCGAAAGCGCACATTCCTCCCATTCCGATTACCTCGTTGAGATACTGCATTCCTCCGCTGTAGCAGTGAAAGAGCAGCTTCAAGCCACGATGAACCGTCAAAATCTCCATAGCATCGTCCATAGCGTCCCGAATATGCAACACCACCGGCATGTCAAGCTCCTCAGCCAGTCTCAGATGCAGTTCGAACATTCGCTTCTGTACGTCTCTGGGTGAATGGTCATAGTGATAGTCAAGCCCTGTCTCGCCGATTGCGATTACTCTGTTTGAACGTGCAATGTCCCGGAATACTTCAGGTATTGCGGTGTAACGTTTAGCTTCATGGGGGTGAATGCCGATTGCGGCGTAAAGTCCGAACTGCGAAAAGTCCTCAGCCATTCCGGCGGCCTCGCATGAATCCTCGTAATCGCAGCCCACTATCAGCATCTTACGGACATCAAAATCTCTTGCGCGTGTAATTACGGCTCTTGCATCAAGCCTTAAATCCTCATGGTTAATGTGGCAATGTGTATCTATTAGCATGGATTACCTTTCTATTATTTGTATTTGTGGTATCAAATTTTCATTACTATATACGTCCTTTGCTTTTTCCGCAAAATCTATATCATTGAAAACGTCATAAATCCTTCGGCATTCAGCTATATCATGTGTGATTTGTGCCGAAAGCTCGTCCTTCCCCGAGAACTTCCGTATACCCCTGACCCTTCCAATGAGCATCACGATGACTTCCTCGCCGTAAATATCCCCGTCAAAATCAAGAACGTGAACCTCCGCCCTCGTACCTTTAACGTCATTGAACGTCGGATTATTCCCAACCGACAATGCCCCGCAATACCATCGGTCATTGATGAGAATTGCTGACGAGTAAACACCGTAAGCCGGCATCATCTTATTGACAGCTATGTTGGCCGTCGGGAATTTCATCGTTCTTCCGCGCTCATTGCCGTGAATTACCCTGCCAATCATGAAGAACGGATAGCCAAGAATTTCAGCAGCAGTCTCAACATTTCCCGCCATTATGGCCTCGCGTATGGTAGTGCTTGAATATCGCGGCTTGTCTTTCAGGTCAGCAATAATCACTCGCTCTATTCCGTCAGAACGTGCCAGCTCACGCAATGCAAAAGCATCTCCAGAACGTTCATAGCCGAAGTGGAAATCACTCCCAATAACAAGACCGTCAACATCAATCCTATCACGCAGGAACCTCCAGAACTCAGAAGGCGACAGTCTCATCATCTCATCGTCGAACTTCAAAACATACATTCTCGGTATACCCAATACTCGCCGGATAAGCTCACGTTCATGAAGCGTGAATAGCGGCTGTATCTTCCCCATGAAAACGGAAGGGTGAGGGTTGAAAGTTACAACTCCCCAATCGCTCGAAAACTCACGGCATATCCTGAGGAGTTCCGAGTGCCCTTTATGGAAACCGTCGAACGCACCAATCGTGATTAACATAGCGTGTCTTTGGGGACTACAACCTCTGGCTTAACGTAGTCATAGCCCACATATTTCCCGAATCCCAAGAAGCTCTCACCCTCAACGCATATCATGCCATTCACGCAGATTCCCCGCGATGTCCTCAGTGAGTTACGGAGGAGTATGCTCATTCCGTTCGTGAAGCTCTGGGCATCCCGGCTTGAGACGTAGATCCGGGTAAAATTCTCTGCCAGCCGGCTCAATGGCAACGGGATAATCTCGCCATCTGGTGAACTTGCCTCATGAAGAGAGAATGTCCCGGTCGAGACCCTTTCAAGCGACTTAATATATGCTCCACAGCCCGCAATCTTCCCCAAGTCATGAGCAAACGTACGTATATAAGTCCCTCGTCCGCAATGTACATCAACAGTCATCGTCCCATCTTCGGGATTGTAAGGGGCAATGATTTCCACTCGTCGGAAGAATACCGGCCTGGCTTTCATGTTGACATCTTCACCTGAACGTGCGAGCTTATATGCAGGTTTGCCGTCTATCTTTATCGCTGAAACTGACGGAGGTTTCTGCATTCTGTAACCCGAAAACTTGTACATTACATCAGCAAAAGTCCCCCCGTCTAAATCAGCATATCCTTTCTCCGAGATGATATTCCCCGAGTAATCGTAAGTGTCAGTCTCAGCACCGAACTGTATCACTGCCCTGTAAACCTTCGGCAATGACATGACATACTCACTGAAGCGTGTAGCGTTCCCTGTGAGAAGGACGAGCAATCCTGAAGCTGTCGAATCGAGCGTCCCAGAATGGCCGACTTTGACGCCGAGCTTTCGTTTGGCGATTGCGACGCATTTTGTTGACCTGAAATCCAGCGGCTTATTGATGAGTACTATTGCATTCATGATAACGTCTCATAATTTCTGCCTCGAGCCTCGACATTACTTCGTGAGCAGGAAGATTGAACGTACAGCCTGCTGCCCTCTCATGTCCTCCGCCTCCGAATTGACGCGAAAATTCCCCAGCTCCAAACGGTGCGCCTTCCCTTGAACGCACGCTCAAACGTATAGTGCCGTCAGGATACTCCGTAGCTACTGCCGCGAACTTTACGCCCCTAAGCGTCATGAACATCTGCGACAATCCCTCTGTCCCGGTCATGTCAGCCCCTGCCTCGCGGAAATCTTCTGCATATATCATCGAGATCGCGAAAATACCCTCACCGAAAACTCTAACCCTCGACAATGCTCTTGACCATATCTGGAAGTCTGGCTCACTCTTGTTCTGGCTTATACGGTCGGCCATTATCGAAGGCTCAACCCCAAGAGCTATCAATTCTCCGGCTATTTCGTGCGTGAGCTTCGATGTGTTGGAGAATACGAAGCCTCCTGTGTCCGTGAATATTCCTGTGTAAAGGCTCTCGGCAATCTTGGGGGTGATTTCCCAGCTTCCGGCCCTGAAGATACGGTACAAGACCTCACATGTCGATGATGCTTTCCCATCAACGCAATTTACACGCGCATATTCCGTGTTGTCCTCATGGTGGTCAATGTTGAGTGTGGGAATGTTAGCACTCACATCGTAGCCTGAGACCGAGCGTACTTCAGTAGCACAGTCAAGAAACACGTAGAGGGTATCATCGTTGTTGAACGCGAAATTCTCCCTGGTCCTGAAATCATCGAAGTGTGCCAAGTATCTGTAACCTTCAGGGAGCTTTTCGTCAGGGCTGTACCATGAGACTGACTTTCCGGCGTTCACTCCGGCCTCGAACAATGCAGTCGCTGAACCAAGCGCATCACCGTCGGACTTCCTGTGCGTGAAGATTACCCACGTGTCATATGCTCTCAGTGTCTCCGAAGCTCTCATCATCATCGTCGTTCACCCCCTGCCTGTAATCCATTCCGAACCCCAAGCTGTCGAGTATTGCGTCAATCTTCGCTCCGTATGCACTGCTCGTGTCAATCACAAACTCAAGCGACGGTATCCTCCTCATCTTCACAGACTGGCCGAGAAGTCCACGTACTGCCCCCTTAATCTCGTTCAAGTCCTTTAAGATTCCGGGACACTTACGCGCTTCAAGTGCCGTGAAGTAGACCCTTGCTCGCTCAAGATCCTTTGTGCATTCAACGCCGGTTATTATGATGGTCTTGACGCTCTCCTTCTTGATGCGGCTCTCAAATATTAACGCTAACTCTCGCTGCAATTCCTTGTTGATTCGAGACATCCTGAGGTTCGTACTCATATCCCGTCCACCACCGTGTATAACACCAAATCTTCACTGCCGGTGTTCTCTATCATGTGCGTTGAACCTTTCGGGCAGTAATGGCAGACACCAGCCGTTAATATCTCCTCCTCACCGTCGCAGACAGCCCATCCCTTTCCGCTGACGACAAAATTTATGTCGTTCCCTGTCGTCTGAGTATGAAGCCCGATTGATGAGCCAGAAGAAATCTTGCTGACGATTACTCTTCCATAAGCATTCGCGAATATTTTTGCGGAAACTTTGCCTTTACCGCCGTTCATGCCATCAATTACGTGTTCTTCCAGCTTAGTGAAGTCGATTAACATTACAGTGTACGCTTCTCCTCTATAACATCGTAGACTTCGAGAATATCCCCTTCCCTGAAATCCTGGAAGCCCTCAAGCGAAATTCCGCAGTCGTTTCCGGCCCTGAGTTCTTTTGCTTCGTCCTTCTCATGTCGAAGTGAGGCGATTTTACCGTCCCAGATCACTACACCGTCACGGATTACACGGACTTTCGCTGTCCTCTTAACGACACCCTTCGTAACATGTGAGCCTGCTATAATCCCAACTTTTGGAACTCGGAAGAGCTTTCTAACTTCAACCTCGCCGAGCGTATCCTCACGCAATACAGGCTTGAGCAATCCAGCCATTGCAGCCTTCACATCGTCCATAACGTCATAGATTACGCTGTAAATTCGTATCTCGACACCGTTGAGGTCTGCTACTCGTTTAGCATTGCCGTCAGGCCTTACATTGAAGCCAACGATTACCGCGTTCGACGCTGAGGCCAACATTACATCGCTCTCTGCAATCCTTCCGACTCCTCTGTGGACGATTGACACTCCGACTTCATTCGTTGCAAGCTTCTCCAGTGATGCACACAATGCCTCCAATGAGCCCTGAACATCACACTTCACGACGAGGTTTAAGTGTGGGAGCTGGCCGTCTTCAAGGTTGGAATACAAGTCCTCGAATGATGCCTTCTTAATTTCTGCGGTTGCATCTCTTTCTGCTGACTTTATCGCTGCGATCGCATCCCTTGCCTCACGCTCGGTCTTCACAACTTTGAATGTCTCGCCAGGATTTGGTACACCGTCAAGCCCAAGAATCTCAACGGGAGTGCTCGGGCCGGCTTTCTTGAGACCTTTCCCAGCCCAATCGAACAACGCCCGCGTCTTTCCCCACGTCGAATTGAAGAGGACTATATCTCCGGCTTTTAGGGTTCCATTCTTGACTATTACTGTTGCAACAGGGCCTTTTCCTTTATCGAGACGAGCCTCAATGACGACACCTTCAGGGTTAGCGTCAGGATTTCCCTTGAGTTCCTGCATCTCAGCCTCAAGCAAAACACGTTCGAGTAAATCATCAACACCGATACCCTGCTTTGCCGAGATTTCGACAGCTCCGACCTCACCTCCCCAGCCTTCAGTGAAAATCCCAAGCTCACTCAACTGCTGGCGTACTCGGTCAGGCTTTGCTCCCTGCTTGTCGATCTTGTTGATTGCCACGACCAATGGAACTCCAGCAGCCTTAATGTGGTTGATTGCTTCGCGGGTCTGCGGCATTACCCCGTCGTCAGCTCCTATCACCAGGATCACTATGTCCGTAACGCTCGCTCCTCTTGCCCTCATCTCGGTGAATGCTTCATGGCCGGGCGTGTCGAGGAATACTATCTGCTTTCCGTCCTGAACAACAACATATGCGCCGATGTGCTGGGTTATTCCTCCGGCTTCATGTGCAGCAATGCTTGAATGCCTTATGTTGTCGAGGAGGGTAGTTTTTCCGTGGTCAACATGCCCCATTACGGTGATTATTGGCGGACGTTCGACGAGGTTTTTCCCGCCGTTCTGAGATTTCTCGTGTTTCTTTTGAGGCTGAACTGACACTTTGGGCTGAGGATTTTGGGGAGTTTTATCGGGTGAAGTATGCTGAGTGTCGTGCTTATCTTGCTTTATTTCTTTCTCAGGAGGCAGACTGTCTTCCGAAGGTTTTGACGCTTCACTGTCACGCTGCTTCTTTTCCTGAGCTTTTGGTGGATTTGGTGAGCTTGCTTCGTTCAGAATATTTTCCACTATCTGCGCCGTATCCTCATCAATCGAGCTTGAATGAGACTTCACGGGTATATCAAGCTGCTGCAATACGGCTAGTAATTCCTTGTTGGACTTGTTGAGCTTTCTCGCTAGGTCGTAGATTCTTATCTTGTTCAAATGGCTTTATCCCCTTTCAATCTTTTCGCAAAACCTGAATTCAGGGGCAGACCAACTACCTGAACTCCACCCCTGCTCCCAATTACTTCACTAAGCTCCGAAATATTCATGTCAAGCGCGACATTTTCGTGAGATTCTGCAAATTTCCTCACGCTCTCCGAACAATCCGAAGCCGTCATCACCAACACTTTCCGTCTCTCACGCTCAATGTTATCCATGCCGATGAGAAGCGTCCCGGACTTCCGCGAAAGTCCCAGTATCGAACGCAATTTCAAGCCATCGTTTACGGCCATGTCTCCGGCATATTCCGTGAGTTCGCCCCAGAATTCAGCGTCAATCATTGCTCCGATTGAATGTGCCAGCCTGCCTGACTTCCGGGCCTTCTCGATGCATTCAATGTCAGGGCAAATATACGTTCCACGGCCGGGGAGCTTCTTTGATTTGTCGATTACCGCATGACCGTCGGGACTTCTCACTATTCGGATTAGAGCGTCCTTGTCATACTTAACGCGGCAAATGCTACAGCTCCTCTGCGGACTGTGCTTGCTCTTTCTCTGGTTCCTCAAATACGTCATCAAATATATCCTTCAATGTCGGCATCTTCTCCGGTTCAAGCGTCTCAATATTCAGCTTCCAGCCCGTCAATTTTGCCGCAAGCCTCACATTCTGTCCGCCCTTACCGATTGCCAGCGACAACTGGTCGGGGTAAACGTAGGCAACAGCTTCTTTCTCGCGGTCAAGTACCGGCTCAACCTTCACTATTTGCGCTGGTGATAATGCGTTCTTAATGTAGGTCAACGGGTCTGTACTGTAGGCCACAATATCTATCTTCTCGTTCTTAAGGGCTGAACTTACTGCCTTGATTCGAGCGCCGCCATTTCCGACGCATGAACCTACAGGGTCAACATCGGGATCAAGGGTAACTAGAGAGACTTTCGCGCGTAATCCTCCGTCCCTCACTATGTTCTTTATCTCGACTATTCCCTCTTTGATTTCAGGTATCTCTACCTCAAGCAACCGCCTCAGTAATCCTGGGTGAGTCCGTGATACTACGATTCTTGCACCGCGAAAATTATTCCTCACATCGAGAACATAGAACTTCATCACAGAGCCGGGTACATATTTCTCGCCCATTATCCGCTCACGCATTGGAAGCGTTGCATCGGTCTTGTCGTTCAGGTGAATTATTATCTGGCTTCCGTCCATCTTGAAGACTGTCCCGTTCACCATGTCGCCGACTTTGTCCGCAAAAGCGCTGTAAACTATTCTGCGTTCCTCGTCCCTTAAACGCTGCGAGATTATCTGCCTCGTTGTTTGGGCTGCTATTCTTCCAAAATCGCTGGGGTTCTTCTCTATCCTTAGGATGCTGCCTAATTGTGCTGACGGGTCTATCGCTATTGCATCATTAAGCGAGATTTCCCTGTCTGGATTTGTTGGTGCTTCAACTACTTTCCTAAGCTCACTGATGTTTATATCTCCGGTGTCATGGTTGATTTTGATTTCCGTCGTTCTGTCAACTGAATACGGGTGATAACGTCGGTTATATGCCGAGAGCAACGCCGATTCTATCGCAGAGGTTACAACGCTCATATCAAGGCCGCGCTCCTCTGCAACTGTGTCCAGGGCTTCTATAAATTCACGTCCGAGACGCATTACTATTTCTCCCTTCTCTTTTTGCGATGTTCATCATTGAACCTAAAAACTAAATTTCCTCCTTTAATTTCCTGGAATGGCAGCGAGTATTCTTTGCCCTCACTGAGAATCACTACCATACCATCGCTGACGTTCTGGATAATTCCCGTGAAGGTCTTTCGTCCGTCAATCAATTTCGACAGCCTCACTCGTGCTTCACGGCCATGAAATCTCTCGTAATCCTCAAGTTTGTATAGCGGCCTCTCAATTCCAGGCGAACTTACTTCGAGGTAATAACGTCCTTTGTCCAAGCCCGGAATTTCTGGCATACTGTCGAGATAGCTGTTGATGTGCCCTGAGACTAACTCGCAGTCTCCGGCGTTAATGCCGCCCAATGTGTCAATCAGGACTTGGAGCTTCAGTCTTCCGAACTCGCTGCGTATACCTGCGTGTACGCACTCGTAGCCTAATCCTGTTACTATTTCCTCGATGCGATGCAAAAATTCTTCGTTCATTCATACTCCCTTTTACAACAAAAAAGGAGCGGGAAAAACCCAACTCCTTCCACAATATATGCGAAATTATTTGAATTATAGCGTAAAATTTTTATGTTGCAAGCGTGTGAGGAAGATTATGCTCAATCATACATGCCTTGAACACGCATGCTCACGACTTACATGAAAACTTCAGCAGAACCATACTCGTCCCACTTGATGACGCACCGTAAAGGCTCGATTATCTGGTCGGGGTACATAACTGGCCAGAACGAGTCAGCCTCGTCATTCAGTATGTAGAACGTGTACCTGTCCTTGTCCGAATCCTCGAAGTCCTCGCGCAGTGACCTCACATCAACCTCACCCCGCGAAATGTCCGTCACAGAACTCAGAAGCTGCATCCACATTCCTTTCTCAGCCTCAGGAAGCATGTCGAGAACGTCCTGCTTTATGCTCTCCTCGTATGCTCCGAGTGTTACGCGCTTTTCACCGGGCACTTGAACTATTGGCGACGGTAACGCGGGCTTAGGCTCTGGTTCAGGCTCTGGTTCTGGAGCAGAGACTGGTTCAGGTTCAGGAGTCGGCTCGGGTTCGGCCGGAATCTCAGGCTCAGGTTCAGGCTCGGCAATGATTTCCGGCTCAGGTTCAGGTTCAGGCTCTGGGACTGGTTCGGGTTCAGGGATTGCCTCAGGTTCAGGAAGAGTCTCAATCACCGTAACAGTCTCAGGCTCGGGAACAGGAGCAGGAGCAGGCTCTGCGTTTTCGCTTTCAGGGACACTCTCGTTAGCAGGAACATAACCTCCATCGAATCTGCGCAGAAATTCCTCCGTTACAGTCCTGTAGCACTCTGCACCTTTTGACTTTGGCTCATACTCGAAGATTGACATTCCTACACTCGACGCTTCAACGATGCTGATGTTCTGACGGATATAGCTCTCGAAAAGCAATTCTCCGAAGCTCTTCCTGACTTCCTCGTAAATCTGGCGTGAAATATAGAGTCGCGGGTTGTAGTTCGTCATCAGAATACCGCCGATCTCAAGCTCAGGATTCAAACGCTCGCGGAAAGTTCCCATTGACCTGTCGAGGAGTCTAAGTCCGAAGAGGCTGTAGAATCCCCCGTCCATAGGCACGATGATTTTCTGGCTTGCACCGAGTACGTTCTGCGTGAAAATTCCGAGCTGCGGAGGGCTGTCGAGAAGTATGTAGTCGTAGCGGTCAGCTTCAATTTTCGACAGTGCATCGCGCAAGGCCGTCTTCTTGCTCGTCGGGCCATTGTCGTTGAGTTCGGCCATGACGAGGCTGAGTGAGCTTGGAATTATGTCGATACCTTCACGGCTTGTGATCACGTCGTCCCATTCAGCCGCGCCCGAAAGAAGGTCAAAAACCTGCGGATCCGTCGGCGATGGGTCAAGCCCGAATCCCGCGCTGAGGTTGCTCTGAGGGTCCATGTCGACGACAGCGATTCTCTTTCCTTTTTTCGAGAGTGCAGCTGCGATATTTTGGCATGAGGTAGTCTTTCCTACGCCGCCTTTGAGGTTGCAGAAGCCTATTATCATCATTTGCCAGCCGCCTGCCTTCTTATGAACGCCTCAATCTCAGCGTTCTTGTGCGTCTTTAGACTCTCGCGGTAAAGGTCAAGTGCTTCCTTCGTTTTTCCGGCCTTGAACAGGGCGTTTGCCTCCGAAATCTGACGGTTGGCAGCGTTCACTGCATCACGTTCCTTGAGGACAGCATCAAGCCTCGTAACCCATCGCCTCATCTCGTCGGAAGGTGCTATGCTCTGGGCCTTCTTGTACAGTGCCGCAGCCTCGTCAAGATCGCCGGCAGCGTAAAGGTTATCGGCCTCAGCAATGATCTTCTGAGCATCAGTCCTCGTGCCTATGCCGAAATCCTCAGGCCCACGAATTGGCGTGTCAGGTGTGAGACGTACATTCCTTAGCTGCTGGAGCCTCTGACGTGCCGTATCATTAGGCCAGACTTTCATGCTCTCAGTGAATCGTCTCAATGCTTCCTGATTCTGGTTGCGCCTCAGTAAGTCCTGACCTTCGCGGTTTAGTGCGTTTGCCTGACGTTCGCGGCGTGAGATTACGCTCTGTAGCTCCTCGATGTGCTGACGGAGTGTAGCGTCGGGGTTGCTCTGAACGCTCGCGGCGTAGTGGTTGAGTGCTTCCTGAAGTTTTCCCTCGCGCTCAAGGTTGTTGCCCTCTCCGGCGTAACGGTCTGCATCAGCGATAAGTTTCAGGCGGTTTCTGAGGCGTTCCATTCTGTCAGCAACAGCATCACTCGAAACGAGGGCTATGCTCTTCGCGTAATATTCGAGTGCGTCCTCGTACATGTTCTCATTGTCGTATGCGCTGGCAGTGTCGCGCAACCAGTTTGCTTCCTGCTGAAGTTTCCGCTGTTTCTCAACTCTTTCCTCTGCCGACTTTATGATTCTCTCGCCGTCATCAATCGGCCAAATCACCTGGGCAATCCTGAGATTCTTCAATGCGTCGTCAAACCTTCCCGCGTCGCTGAACTTCACGGAGTCCTCGCGGAGCTTCTGAGCCTTAGTGTAGCGGGCATAATTCGCAGACATTGCGCGGAGTCCGTCAGCAATCTCAGTATCTCTCGGCGAAAGATTCACGGCCCTCTGTGCGGTGTCAACAGCCTCAGCGTAATTCTGAGAGTCCCACAAAGACTGCGCCCTCTGCCAGTTCTGCCAAGCCTCACGCTCCATTCGTGATTCTTCGTATGTTGAAGTGGGCATCGTGATGTTGACGACAGTCTCACCGCTTCCGAGTCTTACGCCCTGAGGGTTGAAGGCTGTTACGGTGATTTCGCTCGTCCCCACACTTCCGCGGCGAATGAAGATGTCATCATTGTCCTGGCTCATGAGTGCGGTTGCAGCGTCCCCGTCCCACTTGAAGGAATACTGGCCTTTAAGCGGGGGATTGAGGGAAGCACGAAGCTTCACGGGAGTTGTGGCCATGAGGACGTCGGGGCTTAACGCGTAATCGGAACGCCTCGATGAATCCCAGAGAGTTACGGGCTTGTCGACAACGATAGCGATATCAATCATGAACTCTTTGGGAGTAATGATCTTCTCTGTGCTTGAGAGAATATCGCCGTTTCTGTCCGCGAAAGATGCAACTACTCTCACGGGTTCAGTGTCGAGGGGTGTGAAGGCAAATTCCCTGCCTCCAGCCCTCAGGGAAATACGAGCGGGATTCTGCCCTGTGGTCGGGGTAACTGACCATTCGACAGAACCGTTTGTGGGAATCTGCGAAGCCTCGACAGAAAGTACAGCCTGTTCACCAACATGGGCATCACCGTTCATTATGATTGACGGGGAAGCTGCCAGTGAAGTTCCTGCGAAGGACAGCGCAGAAAGAATCGTTATTGCATATAAAAACCTTAAGCGCATGAAAGTTTACTCCTCCTTACGTGAAAACAGCTTGTGAAAGTTTTATTCATATCGTATTGTAATTATACGATAAAACCATTTGAAATAACCACGACAATCAAATACAATTTAGGCACGCAAAAATTTCATTATCACAAAACAAGGAGGCAATCTTTTTATGGCAGGCAGCATAAGACACGGAGTATCGCCAATCACCGATTACGACATTTTCCTGTTCAAGCAGGGAACTCACTACCATCTTTACGAGAAGATGGGTGCGCAGAAATTCACTGACCCTTCGGACAACGCGGAAGGTGTAGCGTTCAGCGTTTGGGCACCCAATGCTCAGTCAGTCAGCGTCGTGGGCAACTTCAACGGCTGGAACACGGAGTCTCACCCTCTCGCAGCAAGATGGGACGGCTCAGGAATCTGGGAAGGATTTGTGCCCGGCCTACAGAAATGGGAGCTCTACAAATTCTGCATCAAGAACTCACACGGCGAAGTCAAAGAGAAAATGGACCCGTTCTGCCGTGCTTTTGAGCTTCCGCCGAGAACGTCATCAATCACCCACTGGCCCGAATACGAGTGGGGCGACGGTGAATGGCTTGCACATCGCGGCGAGAAGATGAACCTTTCCGCACCCCTCAGCGTCTACGAGGTTCACATGGGTTCATGGCGAAGGCACTGGAACGACGGACTCTCACTCTCATACCGCGAGATGGCCGAAGAACTTCCCGGATACTGCGAGGATATGGGCTTCAACGCTGTTGAGTTCCTCCCGATTATGGAACACCCGTTCTATGGTTCATGGGGATACCAGACGCTCGGATACTTTGCCCCTACAGCACGTTACGGCACTCCAGAGGATTTGATGTACCTCATCGACTCTCTCCACAAGAAGAACATCGCCGTAATCCTCGACTTTGTTCCGAGCCACTTCCCGACGGACGACTTCGGACTTGCACGCTACGACGGCACAGCACTTTACGAGCATGAAGACCCGCGCAAAGGCTATCACCCAGACTGGGGAAGCTATATCTTCAACTACGGGCGCAACGAAGTAAGAAGCTACCTGATTTCGTCGGCGGCATTCTGGGTTGACCAGTATCACGCGGACGGACTGAGGATTGACGCTGTTGCCTCGATGCTCTATCTCGACTACTCACGCAAAAACGGCGAGTGGATTCCGAACATCTACGGAGGCCGTGAGAACCTTGAGGCAATCTCACTCCTTCGAGACATGAACAGTGAGTTATTCGGCAGATTCGGGAACATTCAGACGATTGCGGAAGAGTCGACCGACTGGCCGATGGTTACACGCCCTGTGTTCTTGGGAGGCTTGGGCTTCGGAATGAAGTGGAACATGGGCTGGATGCACGACACGCTTGACTACATGAGCCTTGAGCCTGTATATCGTTCGTGGCATCAGAATCAGCTTACGTTCTCGATATGGTACGCGTTCAGCGAGAACTTCATGCTCCCGCTCTCACATGACGAGGTTGTTCACGGGAAAGGCTCACTCATCAACAAGATGTCGGGCGACTGGTGGCAGAAACGCGCGAACCTGAGGCTTCTCTACGGCTACATGTGGGGTCATCCGGGAAAGAAGCTGCTCTTCATGGGCGGAGAATTTGCACAGGGCCTCGAATGGAATCACGACTCTGCGTGTGAGTGGCACTTGCTCCAGAAGGACGACTTCCGTGGGATTCAGGACTGGGTGCGCGACCTCAATAATGCGTACAAGAAGTATCCTCCGCTTTATGAGCTTGACTTCTCGCCGGAAGGTTTCAGGTGGGTTGACTGCTCGGACTGGCAGCAGAGCGTTATTGTGTGGCTGAGGAAGGGAAAGAGCGATGATGAGTACATACTCTGCGCCGCTAACTTCACGCCCGTTCCGAGATTCGGCTACAGAGTCGGAGTACCGCGTGCCGGCTTCTGGAAGGAGATCCTCAACAGCGACGCAACGAAGTACGGCGGTTCAGGACTCGGGAACTGCGGAGGAATGGAAGCCGAAATGAAGGAGTGGGAGAACATGCCCTACTCGATGCCTTTGACGCTTCCGCCGCTTGGAATTGTTATGTTCCACTTCTCAACGAGACCGGATCAGGAGTAACAGGAAATATTCAGCCCCCCTTGCCTTGAGTGAGGGGGGATTTTTATTCTGTGGCCATGATTTGCTGCATAGTCTATAATTGTCCTCAAATGTAATCTTTCACAGAGGGAATTTATTGCGTTATGAACAAAAATTCTTACGTTATATTTGCAGGACTGTTCTTAGGAATATGTGTACTCCTATGCGGGGGAATCTGGTACTCCATAACCGAGCTTCGCGCATGCCGCGAGGAGTATGACCAGTTGGACTCGGAACGGCACAACAACTCCGGCATGATCACTAACCTCGAAACCAGAAACGCTGCTCTCTCAAGAATAACTCGCCTAAGCATCAACAATGCCGTATTAGTCCCCGATGCCGTAGCATTCTTCTCTATGGTTAGGACGATAATGGAAAGGCACAACATCAGCTTGCTATACATGACAACTTCAGGGCAGGACGATTCAGGAAAGAAGGATAACGTTCTGCAGATTAAGATTGACGGAGGATATTATGACATGGTCGGAATGTTCGCGGACTTGAGAGGGCTTTCCACTCCTTCAAAGATAACACGCCTCAGCCTTAAACGTAACCATGACCTCCCCGAAGAACTCGTCGAAGCTGACATAACCCTTGAAGTTTTGACGGAGGATTAACCATGAACGATAGAGAAGCTGCTGTCCACTTCTATGAAATGCTCACGGGGGTCTTCAACGATAACCAGTCGAAGACAGTGCGGTATGTATGCTTTGCTGTGCTTTTCGTCGGAATGGTTTGGGCAGGGTTCAACTATTTCCGCGCTAGTATGCTCGCTAATACCGACGTCCCAATCGACCCAGACCTTTTTCAAGATACAATAATGCCCACCAATGAGGCTGCATTCCAGAGAGTCGTCGAGCTTGCACAGACCATCGACAACGTTAGGACTTCGGGTGCCACAATCGCCGCAACTCTTGACGGTATCCACAATATGCCCTTCAACGTTGACCCGGAGGGCGGAGAGCTTGACCCTTTCGGCACAACTGGTACAGGGGTAAGCAATATTCCTTCATCTTCAGCAAACGGGCAGGAATCCCCCAAAGCAGGGCCTATGACCGTGAAGATGATCATGACTGCTGATGACGGCCAGAGGATTGCTGTTGTTGACACGGGAGGAAAGAAGGCTGTAGTCCTCAGAAGAGGCGATGAGGTTCCGGGAGGAGGAGGATTCATACGCGCTATAAGGCCGAACGGTGTAACAGTGATCGTAAACAAGCAGGAAGTAAAATACGATGTCCCAGAAATCCCAAAGTATGAGGAAATTCAGAAACCCGGAAAAAAATCTCGGTAACCAAAACTTCACTTCGTAGAATTACGTAGTATAATATGCTTATTCTAAAATCATGAAAAGGTGCAGTGAGTTACAGCCATGTTACGAAAATTCATATTTTCCCTTATAGTTGCCGCCGTGATTTCCGTAAGCGGCATTTCACAAGCAGCAACGAAGAATAATAACCAGAAATATACAGGGCCATTGCTCAGGTATTGCAGAATGTACCAGCTTGGCGAGAACGAATTTATCATGAAGCTCGAAGGAAGGAATCTCCCGCTTCCTGAGTGTGAAAGCAGGAATAACTCCCTCTATATCACCCTCAATGACTCTAAGATATATCACCCCGATGAAATAGTCTCGTCTTTAACCGCTACCATTGATTCAATTCCAATGATATATGAAGTTAAGGCCGAGAATGTTTCAGACGATGAAGCTTTCTGGGGTGTCGTTACTGTGAGGGCCAATTCAAAGCTCGAAGTCGTCTCACTCTCACGAGCTAATGGAGGCTGGCAGTTCCGTGTTAAATCTGAAGGTGAAGATAAACTCGCGCTCGGCGGTTCATACGTTCCTCCTCCAAAATCAATCCCTTTCCCTGAGAGCAAACTACCTTTCCGTGTTGATTCAAGAATCACTCTTGAGCTTCGTGATGCAGAGCTTAGGGATGTTCTTCGGGGGATTATGGCGTACATTGGGCGGAACGTCATAATCGATCCATCGTTCCCCAATGACGTGCTTATCACCATGACTCTCGATAATGTCAGAGCCGATGACGTCCTCAACCAGTTCATGATGACTTACGACTTGGCCTGCTACACTTCGGGCGTCAATACTCTCACCTTCGGGACAAGGGAAGGCCTCTACAAACTCTCAGGGCAGCGCTCGATAAAGCAGTTCCAGCTCCATTTTGCAGAACCAGCTCAGGTAAGCTCAATGCTCAGGACACTCACTGCTCTCGGGGACAATGCCATCACCGTTGACGAAAGAATGAAGACCGTCTACGTGAACACTAACCCAGCGAAGATGCAGGAGGTCGAGGAATTGATTGAGCTTCTTGACGCTCCTCAGAAACAGGTCATGATCAGGGCGAGCATATTCGAGTTCAACGACAGCGACAGCCTCGCGGTTCAAAATGCTCTTGACATAGCTTATGATGATATTCAGCTGCAACTCGGAGGAACTGACGGGATTCAAGTAAATTACAGGGCTGATAGAACTCTTATCGGTACTCGTGATGTCTGGACTAGCAGAGTTATAGAGAACACTTTCAACGCTCTTGAGCAAAAGACTAAGGGTAAAGTTCTCGCTAATCCTTCCGTCATTGCTCTGGACGGAAAACAGGCTGAGATTAACTTGACGCAGGATTACCCGTATGTCTCAAGCCGCAACAAGGACGATGGCACTGTAACTTGGTCAACCGAAGAAGTAGGCCCTAAACTCACATTTACTCCAAGAATCGGAAGAGACGGCTATGTTACGCTGACGCTTGATATTAGCACGGGTGATGTTGTCGGCACTATGACAAGCAGCACAAATGAAGAAATGCCAGTTACTACAACTAGGTCGGTCAAAACTGAAGTTCGCGTCAGAGATGGTATGCCGTTCGTTATCGGAGGGCTTTTCATGGAAAACCAGAGCAAAGGTGTTTCGAGAATACCGATTTTGGGGAGTATACCGCTTCTTGGGGAGCTTTTCACATTTAAGAGCAACTCGAAGGTGAAAACTCAGGTCGTGATAGTCATTACTCCGTATATTCTCGACAGCAAATAGCTATTGCTCGACTTTGACGCAGTAGCCCGTAACCGTTAGAATGTACTGGTCAGCGTTGTGCTCGGAGACATTCTTTCCAGCTTGGGAGATTTTTGCGGGAGTGCATGAGCCGTCGGAGTAGAAATATATGACTGGCGGGTCGAACTTCCAGCCGTCATCTTCAGGGAGAGACTTCATCTCGATATTCTGCCACTCCAATACAACGGGACGGAGTTTGCTTGTTCCGAGAAATGCACTCAAACTGTCGTCGGGTTCTTCCTTCTGCTTTAATGCCTCAACGACTATAACCCCTCTTTTCGTCGAAAGACTTGCGGACTTAACGGACAATCTTACTGGAGTTCCAGAGAGGGCCATGTTGCTAGCCTCCTCGAGTGCACGCTGTAGTATAGCTGATGATGGCTCGAAGTAAAATGAAATTCGCGGGAGCATCACTGAGGCTAATACTCCCACGATTGAAAGCACAAGCAGAATCTCTACGAGTGTAAAGCCCCTGCGTGCAAAACCCTGCTTATGCGGGGAAAAGGAACAATCGTTCCCGCGAATTGGATCACCCCTGCTTATGCGGGGAAAAGAATGCGTTATTGTAGTTAGCATTACCCTTGTTTGGAGCACCGTGTCAGACATCTCACCTACTTTCATTAGTCCTCGTTCGAGACATCATCATCGCTCTCTTCGCCGTCAGGGCCGTAGCTCTTTATCGTTATGTGCCCCCCGTCGTTCCTGTAAACGTAGGGATTTCCCCATGGGTCGTCAGGCAGCTTTTTGAGATAGCCGCCGTCTGCGTAACGCTTCGGGACTGGGCTGGTCGTCGGTGCTGTTACTAGTGCTTCAAGCCCCTGCTGTGTAGTTGGGTAGAAACCTGAGTGCATCCTGTACATTTCTAGTGCGTCCTCAATCGAGCGAATCTGTGTTGCCGCCGTTGTCCTCTGGGCTTCCGCAACTTGAGGGCCGATTCTTGGCACTACCAATGCCGCAAGCAATCCCAAGATTACCACTACTACCATTATCTCGATTAACGTGAATCCTGAACGTCGTACTAGCTTCAACTTTCTCTTCTTCATGTTTATCATCTCCCGTGAAAATATTACCTTACAATTCCGGCGAGGTCAAATACAGGCGTTAGTATTGCCAAGACTATGAAACCCACGCTGAAACCGAGTGCCAGCACCATTATAGGCTCCATGAGTGTGGACAGCCTCTCCATTCGCGTCTGGGCAATCTCTCTTGACTGGTCGGAAACGTTCGTCAATGCCTCTGCCAACTCTCCTCCCATCTCTCCAACTCTCACTACTGCCACAGTCTCCTCCGGCATCCCTATACGTTCCAATGCTCGGTCGAACCTGTGCCCTGCCTTCACCATTTCTGCGGCATCAAGCCATCTCTGTTTCTGAGTGTCCATTGATGAGGCCATTCGCAACGCCTGGACTAACGGTATTCCCGACTTAAGGAGCGTGCTTATATGGGACATTACGAGCGCAAGGTTGAGCTGGTCGGTTATTCCCCGCATGAAGGGAAGGTTCAGCTTTCGCCCCGTCCTCTTCATCCATAGGAACAATACGGCCATGAGTATGAGTATCCAGAGGCCATAATTCCCCAAGAAGTCCGACATTCCGATTAGTATTCGCGTTGGAAGGGGAAGCGTCTGGTGCATATCCTCGAAAAGCTCCGAGATTTTTGGGACTACGTACGTCAGCATGAATGAGACTACACCGATTCCTACTACCGCCATCACTATCGGGTACGTCATTGCTCCGCGTATCTTGCGTTTAAGGTCGTCCTCAAGCTTGAACTCGTCTGCTGCTTCATTGAGGACTGAGACTAGCGTTCCTGACTGCTCGCCTGATTCCGCGACTCTCCAGAGACTTTCCCGGAATGCTCCCGATTCTGACAGGGCTGTGTGGAACTTTCGACCGCCTTCTACTTCGGCAAGCAACTTCTCCATTACAGGCTTCATGTTCTTGTCGCGGGCTTGTCGGGACATTATCCTCAGGGAATCTGCAAGCTGTAATCCGGACTTCAAGTATGACGCAAGGCTTCGGCAGAAGAAGATGTGCTGTTCGAGGGGTAGCACCTTTATGTGAGACCCTGCGCGTGCACCCTGTTTCTTCTCTGCTATCTTAACGTCAACTACCACTATTCCGCGTTCTGTCAGACGGTCTACTGCTTGGATTGATGAACCGGCCTCGATTGTGCCCTTCGTGGTCTTGCCTTTTGCATCGTAGCCGGTGTAGCTGAAATACGGCATTGCTAGCTCTCCTGACTGAAAACTGTCTTTATCTCAAGCCCGGATATTCTCCAGTCGTTGTTGCTGGTATCATTTCTGCGGACTGAACAGTCAACTACTCACGACTGAAGTCGCGAGCTTGTCCATACCCTTACCGATCTTTAT
>CALGGR010000057.1 GCA_937915755.1 uncultured Fretibacterium sp.
GATCTGAAGAGATAGAAATTCATGCTGTCAGTCATCTTAATTTGACGGCTCCGAGAATAGATTTTGATTAAAAAATACGGAGAAGCAAAATATAATACTCCTCCGTACAAATTTACCTATTTTGAACTACCAATCTTTTGCATTAAGGCATTTTGAAGCTCATGTGAAAAGTTAATTCCTGCTTTTTTAGCCTCTTTATCAAGCCAGTACGGTAAAGTTACGGTTCTATTGACGGCCTTACTGTAAAGTCTTTCACGAATTGCAGGAATGTAAACACGTATGGGCACTACAGTTTGATTATTTTCGACGTGAATATCTTGAACACGTGAAGGCTCAGGGATACTTTCATCATCTTCAATCATGCCTGACAAATGAAAGCAAAGAGTTTCAAGTGCGTATGAGGGTATATTGCAATCTTCCGAGCATTGACCAGTGCAACCGGGAAAATCGGGGAAAACGATACCTACATTATCAGGAACGTCATAGCATAATATAGCGGGGTAAGTAACAAAATCTTTGTTCATATGATATCTCCTTTGTTTATGTTTATTGAGGCTGCAGGGGCCTTAGAACTTCAGCCCCGTTTTCCTCTTAATGTCCTGCATAACAGTTATTGATACATCTTTTACGGGATGGGTTAGGGTAACTCTTCCTTTGATGGTGTGATGCTTGAATTGCCAATGATCGCCTTCAACCTGCACTACGTACCACCCGTTTGTTTCAAGAATTGCTTTTACTTCCCTTGAGGAATAACTCTTCATTTTTTTGCCTCCTTTCTCTCAAGGACGAATAAATTATACAAATATTTTTTATATTTGTCAATAAATAATGTGTATAAGGATAGATAATGAAATACGGAGAAATTATAAATTTAGGAAAACACAGATTACTTTGCGGTGATGCTACAAGCCGTGATGATGTTCATGCTTTAGTCGGCGATGAGAAAATTAATCTCGTCTTGACTGACCCGCCGTATGGAGTTCGGAGCGTGGAAAGAAAAACAGGCAAAATAGGTTCAGGGTCAAAAATTTACGCTGAATGCATAGGCGATATTAACACCGACATTGCTGAGGATAACTATAAAATTGTTCGCGTTCTTAGCAATAATTTAATCTTTTGGGGCGGGCAGAATTTTACTCGTTTTCTTCCTCCTTCTTGCGGCTGGATTTTCTGGGATAAGCTCAAGAATACTGAAAATCTTTCTTTCGGTGACGGGGAACTTGCGTGGTCAAATATTGGCACGAAGATTAAAAAATACGACTTCAAGTGGAACGGCTTTTGCAGGGACGGCGATAAAAAGCTCAATGAAAAACTTCATCCAAATCAAAAACCCGTTGAACTCCACATGAAAATTCTTGAAGATTTCTCACAGCCTGATGATGTTATTCTTGATTGCTTCGGAGGCTCTGGAACTACACTTATTGCATGCGAAATGACCAGGCGCAAATGTCTTATGATGGAAATTAGCCCTGAATACTGCGAAATAATCAGAAAACGTTATGAGGAGTTGAGAACATGCCCGCAGTTGCAAGATTAGGTGATACCTGCACAGGTCATGAATGCTTTCCTCCTCGCAGCTCAACTGAAGGAAGCCCTAACGTCTTTTGCAACGGTTTACCAGTTCATAGAGTTGGCGACGGCTGGGCAGTCCACACCTGTACACATCCTGAAGTTCCGCATGGTTCACACGGCGGAGTTTTAGCGTCTGGAAGCTCAAAAGTTTTCGTAAACGGTCAACCCATAGGACGAATAGGCGACGCAGTAAGCTGCGGTTCAAGCGTTGCAACTGGAAGCAGTAACGTATTCGCAGGAGGCTGACGATGAACTACAGAGGCATAAATTATCCGGTTAAACCTGGCCAAAAAGGATTATTCAGTGTTGAAACGGATATTAAACTCATTGAGGGAAATATTATCCAGATATTAGGCACACGAAAGGGGGAGCGCGTTATGCTTCCTCTTTTTGGTTCAAGGGTACTTGATTTCATTCATGAGCCTCTTGACCATATTACTTGCGCTTTGCTCAGGTTTGAACTAATCGACGCAATAAAAATGTGGGAACCTCGCATAATCCTTGACCGTAAAAACACTACGATTACGCCGTACCCCGAAGAGTTCAGAGTTATGGCATTAATGAAATATTACCTTAAAACTCACAATCAAAATCAAAGTCTCATCCTCGAAATTAATCGCAAAGGAGGTGTTAGCCGATGGCTGGATTAAAACGGTTCAAGTACACAGATAAAGACCATGAGGCCATTGTTGATGACTGCATAGCTCGAATTAAAGAGGTTTACGGCTCTCAATACTGGAATGATTTTGAAGAGGACAACGCGGGCAGAATGTTGGTTGAGGCGTTCGCTTATGTTGCGGATTTGCTGTTGTTCTACCTTGACAGGCAAGCCAACGAGACTTATTTACCGACAGCAACTGAGCGGCAGAACTTAATCAACATGTGCAAGTTAATCGGCTACACTCCAAAATCTGCAAAGCCCGCGCAAGTGAACATTACAGCTTCGATTGACAGAGTTCTTGATAAAGACGTAATTTTGCCCTCAGGTTCACAGCTTGAGACTTCGGACGGAATAATTTTTGAGACACAAGCCGACGCGATAATCAAAGCCGGAGATTTGTCCGTTGACGTTGAGGCAATCGAAGGAGAAACACTCAGTGAGATTGTCGGGACTTCAGACGGCGAGGCTTGGCAGGAGTTCTATTTGCCGCGTTCAGGAGTAATTGAAATTCTTGACGCTTCAATTGCCGGTCATACGTGGGAAATTGTAGAAAGTTTCGCTGACCAGTCCGAAAGTGCAGAAGTCTTCACGGCTGAAATTGACGCTTGGCGACGTGCAGAAATTTCCTTTGGAGATGGCAAAACAGGGAAAATTCCGGCCAATGGTGAAAAAATTACCGTGCGTTATCGAATTGGAGGCGGGATTGCTGGCAACGTTGCTCCGAACTCAATTACAACTATTCGCGACACTACAGGAGCTAATATCCACGTCACAAATCAAGATTGGGCTTCCGGCGGCTCTGAGCCTGAAAGCATAGAGAGCATAAAGTTATGGGCACCGCGATTTTTCGAGACGCAAAATAGGTGTGTTACTCAGCAGGATTACGAGACTTTCGCAACAAATTTCAACGGCATATGCAAGGCAAAAGCTATTGTTCATGAACGTTCGGGCGAAGCTAACGTAATTCGGCTTTATGTCCTGACTTACGGCGCAAAGGATAACACTGTCGCACTCGCAAATCAGACACTCAAAGATAACTTGCTGGCTTACATGAACAAATACAAGATGCTCACTGACTGGCTAGAAATTGAGGACGGCAAAATTAGAAGCGTAGATTTTTCTGGCTCAGTAAAAATCTCAGAAGGTTTCAGCGCAAATTCAATCCTGCAGAAAATTTCTGAGGCTCTTAAAGATTTTATGAATGTTGATGTTAGAGACATGGGCGAGGCTCTCAGAATTTCCGACGTTTACGCTCTCATTGACGATATTGAAGGTGTTGATTTTGTTGAACTTGACAGTCCGGCTCATACGATTACGCCAGATAACAACGAGCTGTTAATTCTTGGTGATATGCAATGGGACGTATTAGCGACATAATTCCTGGCCTTTATTACGGCGGCGACAATGATTTAATACGTTTTACGGACGCGCTTGACGTTGAAGTGAGTTCACTTGAAAGGCAAGTTCGAGGGATTACGGACCTAATCAACGTCGACAAATGCCCTGATGAAAAATTACCGTATCTTGCTGCTCTCACGAATTGCCCGTTAATCGGTGATGACCCTATTTTTTGGCGAAAGCAGATTAAGAACTGGCCGTATATCTTGAAGCTCAAAGGAACTGAACGAAGCCTTGAACTCGTTCTTGACAGCATAGGCGCTCAATCTTGGGCAATAAAAACTTTCTTTCGTGATGCCGGCGGTGGTTACGTTACTGACAAGCCGAAGGGAACTCCTTTTCAAGACAACAGCGGCTTATGGCATAACATCCGAACTCACTATTTCGGTGTTGAATTCACCCTCAGCAAAGATTTTGTTGAACGGCAAAATTATAAATGGAACGTTGACGACGTAAAAAAGAGGTTAAATTTCTGGTTCGAGCGCGGCAAGCCCTATCACGCAGAACTCCTCAGCCTCTTAATTTTCCCGCCTAAAATTCTGCCTGACGACCACATTTGTGAATGGGACGTTTGCAGTTGGGAACATATCGAGCTGAAAAAATATTTCTGGGGCCTGTTAATTCCCGATAATCCGTTTTTTGACGGCGCGCCATTGTTGGGAAGAAATTTTGAGCGCGGAATTGTGACGGCAAGTGATATTCAACGCTGGGATTTCTCAACTTGGGGCGGAAGTCCTTACAGGTTGCTTCAAGTCGGAACTTTCCCAATCACAGGGATTTTTGCATCGCTTGAATGGGGCGAAGGTGAAGCGGCTATGCTTTATCCTAACGTTTGGGACAATTCAAAGTGGGATTACGTCAGCACTTTCACGCGGTTAATCGGCTCATACTCGACACAGGCATTAAGCGCAAAAATTGACATAAAGCCGCAAGTTTCAGGTTTGACATCTTACACAGGAATACTTGCTAGAGTTTTCCCGTATTGGGACAAAAGGACATGGAAGCAGCATTACACGTGGCGTTCAGATTTACCGCAGGAAGCAATCATACCAAGTTTTACACGTGGGATTACAGCCTCGTTAGCTTGGAATGCAAGCCGTGAACGGGAAAATCTTTTCTGGGACAAAGAACGTTGGGATTATCAGAGACGAAAAATTTACGACGCGCCGCGTATGAAATGGACAGCACGCAAAACTTGGCGCAACTCTAAAACTTGGAGAACTACGACAGAGCAATTCGCAACAGGTCAAGTCAAATATCAGGAGGCTATATAAATGGCAATCGTAACTTATTCAGCACGAACGGCTTTAATTCAGTATTTGTTATCATGTCCTATTCATCTTGGAATTGGCACAGGTTCAAGCAACTGGGGAAGTACACCAGACCCGCCGGATTACGAGGCAACAACGCTCATCAACGAGAAAGGCCGCAAAAAATTAACACGTTACTTTTTCGTGAATGAGGATGATAACGGGGATATCTCAATGCCTGGCGGTAGAAAGTATAAGCAATCAGCTGTACCAACGAGAGAGTTATACTGCCATTTCGTTTTTGATTACGGTGAAGGAGTTGCTGACGCAATACGTGAAGTCGGAATTTTCATCAACACGAAGATTAAAGACGGACTACCGAAGTCACAAACATTTTTTACCCCTGACCAGATTAAGGACATTGGAACGCTCGTTATGCTTGAACACTTAGAGACAGCCGACACGTTTACGCCGACGAAGAAGGGCGGTTACGAAACAATTTTAACGATTTGAGGAGGTGAAAGAATGACAGCAGATGAATTGAAAGAATTAATGAGTTCATCGGATTTTTACGACAGATACGATAAATCTAAAAACTGGGATTTTCTTGGCGTAATGGCCGGAAGAGCTATGCAATCAGCGGAGTTCAATGAAATTCAGCATATCTTAGAGGAAAAAGTTAAAGCACTCGGAAATTCCTTATATGCAGAAGGAACTGTGATTGAAGGCTGTGCAATAGCTTTTGACGCTTCGACACAAAAAGTTAATCTTGACGAGGGAAGAGTTTTTCTTGATGGCCTAATTTACGAGGTTGAGGCCGCTGTTTTGAGCGTTCCGAACGTCGATAATGTTCAAGTTGGAATATGGAAGAAGTCAAAGAGAGTTACTGAGTATGAGGATAATTCTTTGCTTGACCCTGCGCAGGGAACTCCTCAATATCAATTACCTGGCGGCTATCGAATTGTTACTGTCGCTGAATGGGGCTTGAGTTCGGACAACTTCGGAATGCCATTTTTCCCTGTTTATGGGATTAGCGGCGGTGAAATTGTTACTCAGCTCAGAGACAATATTAACCCGGAGTATCTTGAAACCGTAGCGAGATATGACAGACATGCAAACGGTCATTATGTCGTTGAGGGCTTGCACGTTACGGCTCTTGAGAATAGCACAAAAGGCAAGCAAACTTTCAGCATTTCGGAAGGTGAAGCGCATATTCACGGCTACGAAGCTGTAATTTCTCACTCCTTAAGATTAATCGCCGATGAACTTCCAGATTTAGCCGAAGTGAAATCCGAAGTGCATAAGTATGTAAGCTCCGGCGGAAAAATGGTAGTTTACGTTAATCATACGCCAATCGAGGAAATTTTACAGGTTCGAGTTACGAAAGCAAGAACAGTAACGCTCACGCACGGAAGCTACGCAGGTTGTACGGATGAATTGCCTGACACGTCGGTGTTCGAGATTGTACAAGTCAATCAAGGCTCGCTGATTTTCACTGAGGGCACGGACTTTTACTTTACATCGGATAAATTGAGCTGGTCGCCGTCCGGTGAAGAACCTGCACCTTACTCACGCTACACTGTTACATATCACTACAGGCTGAACGTTGCACCGGAGAGTTCGGACACAGAGAAGTTGACACTTTCAGGGCTTGTTGAGAACTCATTGATTGAGCTTGATTATTCCTACAGAATGCCGCGTAAAGATATTATTGTTATGTATCGCGACCGTTCCGTTGGAATTGTTCGAGGAGTGCCTCATCGTTACGCTCCAGTTTTGCCGGGAACTCCGCCGGAAGGAATTTGCTTAGCTGAAGTTTCGCAGACTTGGGAAGGTTTACCGGTTGTTAAGAACGTGGCAATTCAGCGTGTGCCTGTTGACACATTGAACGCAATGAAGAGCCAGATTATTGACTTGTACAGCCTTGTAGCGAGAATTGAGCAGAGATACGACGCGACGATTAATGCTCCAAGCAGCGCATTTAACGTTTTCGTTGACCCGCTTTTTGATGATGATATGAGGGATGCAGGAGTTCCACAGACGGCGTTGATTGCGGACCAGACTTTACAGCTTCCGTTGACGGCCGAACTTATGAGCTTGCCCATGAATAATGACGCTGTACTTGATTACACGCCTGAAATTCTGATTAATCAGCCTATGCACACAAAATCCATGAAGGTTAATCCGTATCAGACGTTTACGCCTCTTCCTGTGAAAGTTGAGCTGACACCTTCGGTTGACCGTTGGGTTGAAAATGTTGTGCAGTCGATTATCTCTCGAACAGTGAGTTTCAGGTCAAGCAATCGCAGACGAACATGGGATGAGCTTATTAACACTGAGACAATCACAGAGACGGGCGGAGTATTGCGGCGTATTGAGGTGAAAATTGACGCGTCAGGTTTCGGCCCTAACGAGACGGTAAAAGTAATCTTTGACGGTATCGAAGTGGCTTGTTCGTCAACGCAAGCGAACTCACAGGGAGTTTTCAGCGGAACATTCACAATACCCGAAGGAGTTCCAACGGGCACAAAGTTAGTCCGGCTTCAAGGAACTCACACAACCGGTGACGCTTATTTTGTCGGAGTTCATGAGGTCAAGACCACGATAAATTATTATGTTCGATACAATGACCTTGACCCGCTAGCTCAGACATTCACGTTGAGTGAAGCACGGCATATTTCAGGCGTTGATTTCTGGCTCACGAAAAAGGGAACTTCAAAGCTGAGAATTGAGATTAGAGGCTCAAATTTAGGATTTCCGACGCAAGAGGTTGTTGCTTCGTGCATTCTTAACCCTTCAAGTCTCACGGCTAACGCATGGAACAGAGCGAATTTCGACGCTCCAGTATTCTTGTCAGCGAATGTTGAATATGCAATTACAATCATGACAGACACGGCGGATTACGAAGTCGGGATTGCAGAGTTAGGCGACTGGGACGCTTCAACCGGCTGGGTACGTTCACAGGCTTATTCAGCGGGCGTTTTATTGTCGAGTTCGAACGCTTCAACTTGGACACCTCACCAGACGGCGGATTTAACCTTCAGACTTTTAGGAGCAAAATTTACGACGGCAAGAAAAACAATCTCATTCGGCACAATTAATCTCACCGGCGTAACTGACATTATGCCGATGGCCGAAGTTCAGCGAACAGGAGCCGACACTGACGCAACATTTGTACTTTCACAAGGTAACGTTGAAGTTGCAAGGATGCAAGCGTGGCAGGGAATATCTTTTGAGCAACCATTGAGCGGAGAATACACGGCAAGTGTTGAGCTTTTCGGCGATGAAAAATATTCTCCGTTACTAGGACGAGGCCCGCAGATTTTGACGGCTAAGATTGCTGAAACCGGCGATTACGTTTCGCGTTCGTTCACTTGCGGAACTGGCAGGCGTGTCATGGTTACGACGGAAGAATACGTGCCTTCGGAAGCGTCAGTTGAAGTTTACGTTGAAACGGCTCAAGATATTTGGACGATTGCCGGACATTCTGAGTCTGAACAGATTGGCGACGGGTGGGTAAGATACAGGAGATTTGTTTCTTGCGATTTACCGGCGACGAGGCTGAAGATAATTTTACAGGGCAGTTCATCAGCGAGGCCGTTAGTTCAGAATATAAGCGCGGTGATTTTGAGTGCCTAATTTTGACGAAAAAACCTCTAGAGGCTGGCCGCTCCCTCACCCTGATAATGACCTCGAATATGACGTTGAACGTTTAAGGGCTGCATTTCGAGCGATTGACGCGGCATTCTATGTAATTGAAGAACAAGCGAGGATTATTGCCGAAGAACACGTTGCACCGCTTGAAGACCATCAAAATTTTCTTGAGACGCGATTAGATGTCATTGCCGGCCAAACTACGGAAGATACAGAAATTCTTGACGCTAGAGTTGACGCAGAAAGCACGGTTCATCCGAACTTAGGGCATAACGTCCGAAACTTGCACAGTCATATAATCAATCTTAACTCCGAACTTCAAGGGATATTAAAGCAATTTTACGAGCTTGCAGAGGCACGAATACAAGGTGAAATTAATCTGCATTCAGCCAACGAAAGACGCAAGGCAGAAATTCAACGAGAAGAAATTGCGAGAAAATCAGAAGATACAAGCCTTCAGGAACAAGCGAATGAACTCTCAAACGCAAGTCTGCAAAATTCCCTGAACCTTCAGCATGAGGCCGAACAGAGACGTGAAATTGATGAGGCGTTGAAGTCCGAAACGACGGCCCGAGTTAATGAAGACGAAAAATTACACAAATCATTAACCGAACTCAGCGAAAATCTGAGCAATGAAGAACTTGCACGAAGCTCAGACGCTGAGGCATTGCAAATACAAATTAATTCTCTTGCGAAAGCTGGGTTAGATAATGCGTTAAATCTTCAAGATGAAGCAAATTTAAGGCGTGAACGATTAGCGAAAGAGGCTGAAGTTCGGAGCAAAGACGATGAAAATCTGCAAGCACAAGTTGAAGAACTCGCACAATCTGAGCTGCGGAACACAATAAATCTTCATCAAGCCGAAGAAACTCGCCGAGCTGAAATCTTACGTGAAGAGTTCGAAAGAAATTTTGAGGATAAAAATTTGCAGGCTCAAGTCAACGAATTATCAAATGTCAGCTTGCAAAGCTCTCTGAATGCCTCTCAAGAAACCGAGCAAAGACGCAAAATTGAAAGATTGCTTGAACGTGAACATGACGAACGTGTTGAAAGCGAAAAATTCACGCAAGAACAGATTGATGATGTCATCGCAGGTCTCATAATAAACGCCTTAAACGAAGCAAAGAGTAACGCACGCCGTAAACAGGAAATCAAGCAGGAAGCTCAAACGCGGGCTGAACAAGATACGGAGTTTCAAGCACAGATTAATGAGAACTCAGCGGCTAATCTCAGAAATGCTCTGACAGTTCGTAGTGAAAGCGAACAAAGACGCAAGGGACTTTCAAACGTACAAAGTCGGCTTGAAGAAGTTTTTGCAGGTGATGAATTTTTACAGGCTCAAATCCTCAGTTTGATAAATTCGATACTTCGGGGCAACGTCAATCTTCATGAGGCTTTTGACCGTTTCAGGACAGCTTTAATTCTTGAAGCGCAAACACGAGCTGAACACGACAAGGCTCAACAGCAGCAAATCGATTACGCGGCAGAAGCGGGATTGAATAATTCGTTAAGTATTCATCAGGAAGCCGAAACTCGCCGCGAAGACTTAAACAATGAGGCACAAGGGCAGCTAGAACAAGGCAGAATTCTACAGGCACAAATCGATGAACTCTCACTACATGCTGTTATTCGCAATGCTATGAACTTTCACGAGGCTTTAGAACGTCTGCGTAAGAACCGGCTAAAAGACGCATTGAATGTTGAAGCGGTAAAACGTTCAGAAGATGATATTGCGTTGCAAGCTCAAAACAACGAAAACGCACAGACCGATTTACAGCTTACGTTAAATCTTGCGCATGAGGCTGAGCAGAGGCGTAATCTTGAATACGTCGTATCGCAAATCAAATCGCCTGTTGATTGGAGCTATTCTGAAAGTTTAGCAATCCCAGAGCCGCGTTGTGCAATCGTAAACTTTACAGGCATTAACGCCATGCCAACGAGCAAGACCGCCGAAATTCCAGCAATTATGGAATTTTGGGACAGGCAAGGAAATTACTTCAAGAAGGATATCACGTGTTCAGCACAGGGCAGTTCATCATTGGGCTATGTGAAGAAAAATGTGAAGTTCGATTTTCTTGATTTTGACCTGAAAATTGGCAGCTGGGTAGTTCAGGACAGCTTTCATTTGAAGGCATATTACACGGACTTTTTCAGAGGTGTAGCAGTAACGAGTTATAAGCTGTGGGATGAGATTATGCAGACTAAACCGTATGTGCGCGAGATGGTTGACACTTCCGCAATGAGAACGACGGCTGACGGAGCAGGTAATATCTCAGACTTAACGCTTCAGCTCGATACGGGCGCTTTGTGTCATCCTGACGGCTTCCCTTGCATTGTTTACTTTAACGGCCAATTTTATGGAGTTTTCTCATGGCAGATTAAGAAACAGCGCAAAAATTATCACATGGATAAAAGCACCGTTGAGCATATTCATCTTGACGGCTCATTGTACACAGGGAATTTCTGGAACGGCGTAATCAACTGGACGACGTTTGAAATCCGCAACCCTAACAAGCTCTACACGATGGACGGGAAGAAATACGACGGCGACGCTCCCAAAGAATTAATTGATGAGAGTTCAGAGAAATACGACGTAACCGACATAGACCATATTAGAAGCGCAAAAGTCAAGCGATACATTCAAGGTTTTGTGCGAAGTTTCGGAGTTCTAAAGAATTTATACACAGCCTATAACTCAAGCCCTAGCGATGAGACATTAGCGGCAGTGAAAGCAAAGTATGAAGAACTCTTTGACTGGGAAAATCAGCGCGACTATCTAATTTTCTCGGATATCGTAAAGAACTCTGACGGTTTCGGTAAAAATTGGCAATGGACAACTTATGACGGCGTTAAATGGTTCGTGAATGCTTATGACTTAGATATGAGCTTCGGCGGCCATTGGCAGGGCACACAAATAACCGCTCCATTGACAGGCCACATCACAACGAGCACAGCACTTCCGACGTATTACGTTGCGTTGCTGTATAAATCAGAGCTTGAAGCTAGATACAAAGAGTTACGAGACGCAGGAATAATTGACGTTGAGCACATAGCTTCGAAACTTGAAGACTGGGCAGCTCGAATAGGGACGGCGAATTATGAACTCGAATATGAACGCTGGCCGAACAGTCCGTGCATTCTGAATTACAACGACAGCATTTATAGAGTTCGGAAATGGCTTGAAGTTGAGCTTGCTAATATGGATAAAGTTTATAGGTATGAACTTGAAGCCCAAATTGAGGATTTAACGTGTTCAGAGAATGACAAGGGGCTTGCACGTCAAATTAATGAACTTGCGGGAGGTCTAATCAGAAGTGAACTTAACGCAATAGACCGTCATAACCGCAGAAAATCTGAGATGCAAACTCGTTCAGAGGATGAAGCAGGTATCCTTGAGCAAATTAATTCTTTAGCCTGTGCAGAACTTCAAGACGTAGTTAATCTAGTGAAAGCCCTCACAAAGAGTAAGCTAAAAATTTCCCAAGAGACACAAACACGTTCAGAGCATGATAACAGTTTGCAATTCCAGATAGACGCATTAGCAAGGGCAAATTTGCAGAACATGATTAACGATGTCAGAACTCGCAAAAAGATAATCGCTGAGATAGAGGAAATTAAACAGCTCGGGCAAGATTTTGAGGAGAGCAAACAATCCATTGACAGCATGGGCAACATTATTAATTCGCTGGACAACATATACAAAGCAATCTTGAACAACAACAGCAATATTGCGACGGACGGGGAAATAGATGAAATGTTAGATGAAGTTTTCCCATGAACACGAAGCTAATTGCGGGGGCAGTTGACCGCGTTTAGTGATAGATAATTTTAACAGGAGGTAATTTTGAAATGGCATATGATATTAATCATCTTGCTACGGTAGGGCAGCTTAAGACGGTTGCATTAAGAATGAAGGAGGGGCTTGACGGAACAATCAAGTCCCTTTCTGTTTCAGGAAACACAATAAGTTTCTTCACCAGCGAGGACGGCACAGGAACAGCGGCGTATACGGTAGATTTCCCGAAGGATTTATTCCTTGACCAGGCCCGTACATCATTCGTATCTAACTTTGCATTTGCGGTTGCGACTTATCCCGGAGCAACGAACCCGAATTTAGACGGTAAGCCTGTAATGGTTCTCGCTGTCAAAGGCACAACTGACCCAGTTAACGGCACAGCAAGCGACACAATCACATATTCATTCTTGGACATGTCAACGCTTGTTGATACTTACACGGTGAAATCTGGAGACAGCGCAAAAGTTCTTGTGATTTCGGGCTATGAGATTGAGTTCAAAGTTTCATCGGCGGCCAATAACGCAATCACAGTTCAGAATGACGGCTTACATGTTGATATTTCAGGCAAAGCAGACAAAGTTGCAAACGCTACAGCCGGGCATGTTGCGAGTCTGGACGCTAATGGGAATTTGCAGGATAGCGGAGTTGTTGCGGCAAACGTTGTAACGACGGCGGACATTGCGACTTCAGCAGAAGTTACGGAGATGCTCGGTGAGGTATTCGACGATTAAGAGATGCTAATCAGCATTGAACATCTGAGGGAATTAGCTCGGATAACGAAAACGAAGATTAACGAGCTTGCCGAACTAGAACGCAGTCTGCGAACTCAAATACAAACTCTTGAAGCTCGGCAGGATTTAGACGTAACAGCCTCAACCGACGACGCAGAAATAATTGACGCACGAGTAGACGCTTGGGGCAACACACAAGGCAGCGTAGGAACGAACATTCGCAACGGACAAATCAGGCTTGAAGACGCAATCCAAGAAACCGGTTCAGGAATACAGGCGCAAGTTCAGGAGCTTTCTGAGCAAAGATTAGAGGGCGTAATTGAGAGTGTCAATGCGAATGAAAGACGTAGGCAGGAAATTACGCAGGAAGAATTTTACCGGCTTGAAAGTGATAGTTTGCTTCAAGCGCAAATCCAGGAATTAGCGGAGGCATGTTTAAGAATACTTGCTGAAAGGAGCAAAGAATAATGGTAGAAGTGGCACATACGAGCTGGTATCGTCAAGGGACGGTAACAGTAACAATCAACAGTTCAAAGGTATACGGCAACGGAACGAAGTGGCTTACGGCAGGGATAAATCCCGGAGCGACGTTCAGGTTAGACCGTCAACTTTACGACTGTGAAGTTAAGGAAGTAATCAGCGATACGGAACTTGAGCTTGCGGCACCATTTTACGGGAACAGCGGGGGCGGTTTATCGTATTCAATCGACCGAAATTTTCAATCAACGTTGCCGTCAAAATTAGCGGCTGACCTTACAGATTTAGCAGGAAAGTACGAAAGCTACATTGACGAGGACATGATGAGGATTGAGGGGAAGAGTGCGTATCAGCTTGCAGTTGAGGCGGGATACAGCGGCACACAATCACAGTGGCTTGAAAGTTTGAAGGCTGGCGGGGATTGGTCGGCCTTGGATACTCGCACAGACATTTTGAACTATCACAATGCTGGAACACATAACGCCCATTATCGCGGCAAAAATTTAGGCACATCATTAACGGAAGCCCAGAGCGCGGCAATTCGTGCAGGGACTTTCGCAGATTTATATGTAGGCGACTCTTGGACGGTAACAGTTCCCTCGTATAATTGGACAGACGGCGAAGGTGAGGAGCATGAATCGAGCGGCACGGTAACATTCAGGATTGCGGGATTTGATTATTACCTGAGAGCAGGAGACAGTGAATTACAAACGCACCATGCGGTAATAGTGCCAGATACGAATTTGTACACAGCGAGAATGAACCCTACGAACTCAACCGAAGGCGGCTATGTCGGTTCGGAGATGTACACAGAGAACTTGAAGAGAGCGAAAGCGTTAATCTCAGCGGCATTCGGAGATAATCATATACTTACGCACAGGGAATTTTTGCAGAACGCAGTAACGAACGGTAGGCCATCAGGTGGTTTTCAGTGAATTACAAATAAATTCAACTGAAAAA